>JBIQMJ010000132.1:0-11300 GCA_044463445.1 Segetibacter koreensis | reverse complement strand
AATCCTGTGGTGATAAAAAATGGAAATTATATGCCGCCTTCCGCACCGGGGTACAGCATCGAAATAAAAAAAGAATCCCGTGAATCTTTTACTTTCCCCACGGGAGAAATGTGGAAAGCCGGATAAAAGAACGAAGGTTTTGGATAAATCATTTCGTTTATCCATGGGCGTTATACCAGCAGACGAATAGATCTTCCGGTTTTTTATTTTCTCAGTAACGGTAAATTACTTCTATCGCGAAGTGCCTTAAATCTTCATTGGTTTTTTGCCAATTGTCTGTAAAACCGAGCATGAACCCACCGCCACCTGCTCCGCAGATTTTTAAAAAATAATCACCGTTCTTTATTCCTTCTCTCACTATTTTTTGAAAAGAGGAGGGAATAAAGTATTCCATTTCACGAAGCTGGAACTGAATCAGCTTGTTGAGGTTCTTGTACAATGAAGCAGGTTTTTCTTCTAAAAAAGAGTAGATACTTTCATTGGTATAATGTACCAATTCATCGTGAATCTTATTTCTGAATTCCAGGTCATCACAAAAATTTCTGAATTCTTTCATCATTACGGAAGTTTGTCTTGGAATGCCAGTATTCAGCAAAAAAATTACATTTTTCCCCTTTTCATTCCGGCCGGGAATGGATACCGGCAAAACCTCTTCAGCGCTCTTGTACAGAATAGGTTTGTTCAGAATGATACTCAGGGGATCAAGCCCCGAACTGGTTCCGTGAAAAAAAGATTCCATCTGGCCGAGGCTCATTTTAAGTTTTTGAGCAGTACCTAAAGTGAGGCCTTTTAATTCATCTTTCAATTCTTTGGCTTTTTTCAGATACCTTAGAAAAATGGCAACTACCAACGCGCCGGAACTTCCGAGGCCGTATCCCTGTGGAATATTGCTATTAAAAAAAAGCCCGTTTTCAATTTCCCATTCAAATTGTTTTACTTCCAAAGCAAAGTTTTCATCAACATGGCTGGCGATGAAAGTTGAAAACTTTTTTAGAAATTCATTGGAGCGAAAAGCAAATTTGTTGGAGACATCACCGTTTGCAAAAGTTAGCTGCCCCGAAAAACGGTCATAAGGCATTACCAGGGCCATGCTGTTGTAAAGAGCGCTGTATTCACCAAACAATAAAACTTTTGAATTAAAGCTTTCCATTCAAAATCATTAACATTTTAATTTTTGAGGGCCATTTCCTAATTTATCAAATAGTATTTCTTTGATGCCCTTTTTAAAATTACTATTTAGAAATTCGTTCACTGCCTTTTTATCAGATTCGGGATATAAAACATGAACATTTGGGCCGGCATCCAAAGTAAAACAAACAGGGATTTGGGTTTCTCTTCTGAAGCTCATTATTTTTTCAATAGCCAGCAAAGTACCGGGTTTCATTAAGATATAATAATTATCAGAGGTGAGCATCATGGCGTGCAAAGTTAAGGCTTCTGATTCTGTGATAGAAATAAACTCCTGCAAATCGCCGGTGGCAAGGATTTGTAACAGCCTTGACGCATGGTCATTAGCCTGGGCAAAACGTTTTTTTGCAAACGGGTGATTTTTCATCAAAGAATGACCAACCGTGCTCGAAACTTTCTTGGGCTTATTATCAATAATCAAAATAGCATCCTGCAGGTTTTTAAAATTGTTGTGAATGGTGGTAACAGGTATCGCAAATTGATCAGAAGAAGCCGGAACATTTTTAATTTTCCCCCATAGCGCAAAACCGGGATAAACAGAACGGCAGGCGCTTCCACTGCCCAACCTTGCGAGGCGTGAAGCATTTTGTAAAAAATCTTTTTCTTTTGTAAAATAGGTAAGAGCGGCTTCTGAAAGCGAAAGGGCAAGAGCGCCAAAAGCCGAAGCGGAAGAAGCAATTCCTGCCGAATGGGGAAAGCTATTATGTGAGTGTATAGTAACTGCCTGATCTTTTACAAACGGGAAATCCGCTTTTTGTTCTTTCACATATTTGCGTAAGCGGTCCTCAAAAAGCGGATTTTTTTTCCCTTCAAAAAAGTAATTCAATTCAACGTCTTCTTTTGATTTCTTGTCAAAAAGTTCCAGGGTAACTTCCGAAAAAGAATGGGTTAAGGACATGCTCAATGAAGCATTGCAGGGGATTTGATTTCCTTTTTTCCCCCAGTATTTTACAATGGCAATATTGGACGGGCATCGCCACGAAAATTTTTTTAAGGGTTGATGTGAATCCACCATTTACTTTTTTATGATTTCGTTATAGCTGAATAAAACTGAATAACCTTTTGCTGTAAAATAATTCCTGGCCTCATTTTCTTTACGAAAAGTAGCCATGAAAAAATCACCGCCCCATGCCCCTAGCGATTTAATGGCAAATGGATAATCAGGAAAATATTTTTCTTTTATGGCAGGCAAATCTAAAATTCGGGAGAGCAAATTTTCACTTTCTTCCATTGCTTCTTCAAAGGCATCTACCTGAGTGGCTTTTGCAGCCGATACAATAATGGCTCTCATTTTTTCCACCGCACCTGCGGATACTTTTTGTAAACTAAATTGTTCGACTTCTTTACTGCTATTTTGTTTTTTGCCGCTGTAAATAAATAATAATTTGGAAGTTATTTTTGGAAATAAATACACAGGCGCAGCTTGATGGCTTTCCCTATCGTAAATGATGGGAGTGTCGGCCGTGGCGCAGGCAATGTCATATCCCGATCCTCCAAAAGAGTTTTTTAGTAATGCATAAGGATCCGTGTTGCTCCATTGCGAGAGTAAGCTGATAAATGTAGAGCTTGAACCCAGTCCCCATTCCGGTAGAAAATCCAATTGAGTCTGAAAGTGCAATGCGGTTTGAAATAACAAAGGATTTTCTTCCTTTATAATTTCTAATAATGTCATTAAAAGTTTTGCTTTCGCTTCATCCGGGGTATTTATTATTGTAAGCTCTTTTGAAAATAGGCAGGAAAACCAAATGTTTTCATTGGCCTTGCTGGTCCATTTAAAACTATTTTCATCTGAATTTTCCACCTTCATTTTCTGACCAAATTTTAGTGGAATGGCCAGGCAACCGGAACCTTTCAGCACCAGGTATTCTCCAAAAAGTAATAGTTTTCCTGAGGCGTAATACTCCATTTTTATTTAAATCTTTACGGTTTTTTGTAAAGAAGGCGCCGCTTCACCACTCTTGATTTTTTCAACTAATCTCCTGACAGCCGACACAGAAACTTTTTCATGTTTAAAATGCTCCACAATTTTTTCTTTATACCTGTCGGGCGCTTTCAATTGTTTCATAATATTGAACAAATGCATTTTCATATGCCCTTTCTGAATGCCAGTCGTAACCAGTGATTTTATAGCGGAAAAATTGTTGGCCAATCCTGCCGCAGCAGCTATTCCCATCAGTTCTTCTGCTGACGGATGGCCCAGTAACTCTAATGATAATTTCACCAATGGATGCAGGTTGGTTAATCCACCTACCACGCCAAGCGATATTGGCAATTCAAGAATAAATTTAAATTGATTGCCGTTCACAACCACTTTGGTAAGAGGGCTGTATTTCCCTTTCTCAGAAGCATACGCGTGGCCGCAGGCTTCCACTGCGCGGAAATCATTTCCACTGGCTAAAACAATTGCATCCACACCATTGAAGATGCCTTTATTATGAGTGACTGCTCTGAATGGATCCACTTCAGCAACACGGACTCCCATACAAAAACGGCTTACAAATTCTTCACCTGATAATCCGGGAACCATTTTATCAAAATTAGCCACATCCGTTTCTACCCAGCATTTTACCCGGCAATCGGGGGTAAGATTGGAAAGGATGCACATTATAATTTCCAGGCCATCGGCAGAAAGATCAGGTTGGGAGGCATGCCATTCTTTGAAAGTGGCAGCAAATTGTTCCAGGCAGGAATTGATAAAATTAGCGCCCATAGAATCCACGGTTTCAAATGTGCAAAAAAGTTGCATCAATCCGGGTTCCTGGCTGCTTAAATCTTTTAATTCAATTCCTGTGATCCCTCCGCCCCTTCGCCGCATATTTTCTGTAATGGAATCCGCAGAGTGGATAAGTATTTGTTGTAATTCCGGAAATTTTTGTTGCAGTAATCCGGGATTATCCTTCCATAAAAAATAAACTTGTCCCACCTTTTGAGTGCCCACAATCTCCGTTTTAAATCCTCCATGCGAAAACCAGAATTTTGCGCTGTGCGATGCGGCCGCTACGACAGAACTTTCTTCAATCACCATAGGCAAAGTATACACTTTGTCATTGATCAAAAAATTGGGTGCGACGCTGTAGGGCAGATGGAAATTAGAAATAGTGTTTTCGCTGAATTCTTCAATAAGTTCCTGGATGGCCTGGTCCTGGTGATGAAAGCTTTTGAAATACCGGATCACTTCTTCTTTATTTTCAAAAAAGTTACCAATCAAATCCAGTTTTTCTTCTTTTTTCTTTTTTGAAAATCCATGTAAAACTCCAGGTATATCCTTCATTTTGGTTATTTAGATTTTAAACAATTTTGAAATTTTGAACAGGCGGAAATTCTTTACTAACATTTATGAATTCGGTTTTCATTTTGAAATCTCTCAATCATTGTTTGAATTTAAAAAAGGAGATAATTCTATATTTTATTTTCAGCAGATGAAGAGTCGTTGCCAATTTTATACCGAAATCGGTAATTCAAAATTCATGGAAAATTACAAAAAAGTCTTTTTATTATCAGAATTGCAGTGAAGGAAGAAATATTCAATTATTTTATTTTTATCGCTGCAATGCTTCCGGATGCAAAGTATCCATTACTTTTTGTAAGCAATGGGAAACGATCTATTTTTAAAAATTTTACCAAAATCGAAAAAGGAATCTTTACAGATCTTCGAAAAATAATTAATCCGGATCATTACGTGTTTCAAAAAAATTAATTATTACTATTGGGATTTTGTTCCTTTTTAAATAGATAGTACCTTGTCGGGGAAGCGGCTTTATCTTCAGATTTCATGAACTTTAATCAATTAGAATATATTGTTTCAGTTGACCGGCATCGGAATTTTGCCAGGGCAGCCGATGAATGTGAAATCGCTCAATCTACCTTGAGCCGTGAAATACAAAGGTTGGAAGCAGAGTTTAAAATCATGATCTTCGACAGATCCAGGCATCCCGTGGTTCCTACATTAAAAGGAATTGACCTGGTCAGCCAGGCAAAAAAAATTCTTGAAGAAAAGGAACACTTTATCAGCATCGCTTTACAAAAAAATAATAAGCCGGGCGGAGAATTTCGTCTCGGTATTTTGCCAGGTTTAGCTCCTTATTTGCTGCCATTATTTACGCAACAGCTTTCTCAAAAATACCCGGAATTAAATCTTACCATCTTTGAGAACGGGCCGAAAGAAATGGAAGAGCTTTTTAAAAATGATCGCCTGGATGGCGACTTAAGGATTGCTCCATTTTTTAAGAAAGGATTTTATGAAGAGCCTTTGTTTGAAGAAAGATTTGTGCTGTATGTACATGCCAAACACCCACTTTCCAAACAAAATGTTGTCAATTTAAAAGACATTCCTTTTGACGAACTAATCCTCCAGGAAGATATCAAAGAATTTCTTTTGAACAAAGATCCGGTCGACAAAAAAGTTCAATTACCTATAAAAAAATTAAAAAATATCGCTTACGAAAATGGTTCCTTAGAAACGATTCGTAAGGTGATTGAACGAAATGGCGGATTAACTTTATTGCCGCATCTTGCCACGCTTTATATGGGAGAACGAAGAATAAAAATGGTAAGAGAGATTCAACCTGCTTTGTCGAGGACCATCATCATGGTTACCCCCCGCGGATTTGAAAAAAACAGGATTACTAAAGTGATCAGGAAAGAAATAATTGCCTCGGTTCCGGATGAAATTATAAAATAAAAAAAGCAATTATTCCTTTGTCCACTGTGATTGCATCCTTACTTTTTTCCAATAGCCAGCTTGAAATTTGACATTGTTTTTCTTTGGCGTTCGATATAATGCCAAACCCAAAAAACCAGTAACAACGAAGCGATCAAATACAGAGCGGGAACAATAAAACCTAATCCAGTCAATAAAAAAGCAAAAACCAAAAGCAGGCCGGTGAACAAATGTGCAATGGCTGTATGTGCATTGCTCGGGATCAGATCGGCAGAAGTTTTATCATAATTTTTTTGAGCATATCGAATAGCCTGTACCGCAAAAGGAATAGACAGAAAAGCCACATAAAAAGTATAGGGTGCAAAACCTAAAAGTGGCAGAAGCGCAATGATCACATACGCAGCAATAAAACAGGCAATCAATATATTTTTGGCTTTACGTTTTCCAAGTCGCACCACCAGGGTGTTTTTTTCGGATTTGGCATCTGAGGCCGCATCCTGGAATTGATTGATCAATAAAACATTGGAAATAAAAATGGCAACGGGCAAAGAAATTAAAAATGCCTGCCAGGAATAATACCCGGTTTGTACATAAAAAGCGCCCATCGTCATCATTACCCCAAAAGTGGTAGCAATTAAAAATTCCGCCAGGCCGGGAGCAAGATTAATAAATGAAAATTTTCCTTTTTCACTGGTATAAAATAATCCGGCAATGAGGCCGTAAAATATTAATGGAATCAATCCCCAACCACTTACTGACACTAAATAGGCGCCAATCAGAAAAGAAATACCACACAACAGCAATCCAAAAAATCCCATATCAGAACGCGAAACAAGGCCCAGTTGAATCATTCGGGAACCCCCGGTAAAAGGCCGGATCCCTTCCACATTTTCATTGTCCCGGTCCGCATCTTTCCAATCGTTGATCATATTGGTGCCCGCTTGTATCATTACTCCGCCAATCAAAGTCAGCACAAACAAAAATATATTCAAAGAATGCATCACGGAAAACGCGATGGCGCCTCCAAGCAAAAGCGGAATCAAAGAAGCGGTTAAGGATAAGGGCCGCACTGCTTCTTTCCAGGCTCTTGCTTTTGCCTTTAAATCATCCCATGAACTGAAAGATTTCCTGTTTGAAGAAAATTCAAAAATGGTAGGCTTTTCACCTTGTAAAATTTCGGGAACGAAACGATATTTAACTGTAAAGGGTTTGATGCGAATAAATTCCAGCCGGTCAGTTGCATTTATTTTTACAAAATTGGCTACGATGGGAGAACGGCGATTCATCAGTTCAATTGCCTTTTCACGATCGGCTTTGTCTTTTATAATTTCTGCCCTTCCAATGATCTCGCATTCTTCCATCTCCATGAAGGTCTTTCCCTGGTGAATTAATAAAGCGGTTTCAGGAATGTTGCTCCATTGAATCACCTTGGGGTCACCTTTCATGCTGCTTACATAAATATTAAAATCATTATCAGCGCCAAAATGCATCATTCTTTGACGTGGGGTTCCCATATCTGAGGTGCCAACCGCAGCTACTTCAGCGCGGGATAAATAGTCTAAAACTTCTTTTTTATTTCGCTGTGCCATAATTCAAAATTTAATTAGAATAATTGTCAGCAATCATTCCGGTAACAAAATTACTTTATTTCAAATTGCAGCTTTTGCTATTTGGGGAAATATTAAGATGGCAACTGCTTCTAAAAAATCTTTTTCCTATTTCTTCAATCGCTTTTGGCTATACTTTGAATCGCTTCTGCCACATTGACTTCGCTTTGTGTGCATGGTAACTTTGCTTCATTATTTTTTATTCTTAATTATCAAATAAAATGACTGAAGTACAAAAACTGGCGAATTGGGTGGCCACACGCAGTTATTCCAATTTGTCTACAGATGCGGTTTTGGCATTAAAAATCCGTCTGCTTGATTCGCTGGGATGCGCCATAGGCGCTTTAAAAGGAAAGCCCGTCAAGATGCTTAAAGAGCAATTGAATGACTTCGGCGGAAATCCTTTATCAGGGTTGATCGGCGGCGGCAAAACTTCTCCTGACCGAGCTGCCTTTTATAATTCCGCTTTAATCCGCTATCTCGATTTCAATGACAGTTATCTTGCCAAAAATGAAACTTGCCATCCTTCTGATAACATCGGTTCCGTATTAGCTGCAGCAGAATATTCCGGCAAAACCGGAAAGGATTTATTGACTGCTTTGGCAATTGCTTACCAGGTGCAATGCCGCCTGAGCGATGTGGCACCTGTACGCGACAAAGGCTATGATCATACCGTTCAGGGCGCTTATGGAGCTGCAGCCGGCGCTGCCTTTGCCCTTGGATTGGATCCGTTGAAAACTGCCAATGCTATCGCGATCGCAGCAACGGCTTATAACGCCTTAAGAGTTACCCGGACCGGAAATTTATCCAATTGGAAAGGGCTCGCATTTCCTTCAACCGGCTGGACTTCCACTCATTCTGCTTTTTTGGCAATGCGCGGAATTACAGGCCCTGAAGAAGTTTTTGAAGGCAATAAAGGTTTTAAAGAAACCATTTCCGGAAATTTTGAAATGGATTGGGAAAAAGAAAACCTGGAAAAAGTTACACAAACTATTATCAAGAAATTCAATGCTGAAATTCATTCACAGGCTACACTGGAAGGAATTCAGGAACTGATGTTGCTCTATCAGTTTGACCCGGATAATATTGTAAGCATCGTACTGGATACATTCGACGTGGCATTCAATATTATCGGCGGGGGCGAAGAAGGAGGAAAGAAAAATATCCGTACGAAGGAAGAAGCCGATCACAGCCTTCCCTATATGATGTCAGCGTTGATCCTGGATGGGAACGTTCTTCCTGCCCAATATCTTCCTGGAAGAATACTGAAACCGGATGTGCAGGAATTGTTGCAAAAAGTGCAGGTAAATCAAACAAAGGAATATTCTGACCGCTTTCCGCAGGAAATGCCTTGTCATATTGCCATCACATTAAAAGATGGAACCATTTTGGAAATTGAAAAGAAAGATTACATGGGATTTGTAACAAGACCCGCTTCGTGGGAAATGATCGTTCAGAAATTTAATAACCTCGCAGCGCCTTTTGCAGATTCATTTTTGAGAGAAGAAATTGTTTCAATGGTGGAAGCTATTGAAAAATATAAAGTAAGCGATTTAATGGGTTTACTGGAAAAAGCAAACGCCACTGAATCGAAAGGGAATTTAAAATTATCTAACATTTAAAAAATACGGAGATGAAAAACGAAAATAATTTTATTACCAATCCGGTGGCTTTTGAATGGCTTCAAAGAAATGAACGCCCCGCTAAACCACGCAAAGTAGGAATGACTGAAATCCGCGCGGCTTATTATTCCAATTTTGGATTGAGCTGTTTTAAAGACATATTGGAAACCAGTGGAAATTATGTGGACAGCATCAAATTTGCCGGGGGCTCTTTTACATTTATGAATCCTAAAAAGATCAGGGAAATCAATGACCTGGCTCATCAATATGGAACGCTTGTTTCCACCGGCGGTTTTATTGAATATGTGTTGACCAAAGGAAAAGAGGCGGTGAAGAAATACATACAGGAATGTAAAGAACTTGGATTTGATATCATTGAAATTTCCACCGGGTTCATTTCTATTCCCACCGATGACTGGTTGAGGGTAATTGAAGATGTGCAAAAAGCGGGAATGAAAGCAAAACCTGAAGTGGGCATTCAGTTTGGCGCCGGCGGCGATACCACTGCCGGTGAGCTTCAATCAGAAGGAACCCAGGACGTAAGTTATGCGATCCAACAGGCAAAGCGATTTTTGGACGCAGGCGCTTATCTTATTATGATGGAATCCGAAGGAGTAACAGAAAACGCCCATCCGTGGCGGGTGGATGTTCCGGCAAAATTTATCAATGGATTAGGATTGGAGAATGTGATGTTTGAAGCTGCCGATCCGCAGGTTTTCAAATGGTACATTAAGAATTACGGCCCGGAAGTGAATCTGTTTGTAGATCATAGTCAGATTGTTCAGTTGGAATGTACCCGTGAAGGAATCTGGGGGACCAATGATGTTTGGGGAAGAATTGTGACCTATAAATAAAAACTGCTTTTATGAAAGTAAAACCTTCCAAAGTTGAAAAATGCGGAAGGTTTTTTTGGCAATCGAAAAACAAAAATCTTAAAAAAATGTTTGTTTACTGTCAAATGCAGTACAATTTATTTTGAAAAGGCGCCAATATTTTATTTTAACTCTCTCTGTTCCTTCCACATTTGATTAAAAGTTTTTTTGCTAAATTCAAGGGGGGCATGGTGTTTTTCCCAATCCTTAAATAGGTGGTTTACAATTTTGGTCTTTATCTTCCCATTTCCTTTATTCATTAAGCCTCTTCTTAAAGAAACAGTTTTCCAGATTTTCCAGGCCATTTTTTCTGAAAAAGTGGTCATCCCCTGTTCCACGCTTTCGTTGCGATTCACTAACAACAGTTCGTGCAGATTTATTTTTACGGGGCACACTTCTGTGCATGCGCCGCAAAGTGAGGAAGCATAACTCAGATGTTTGTAATTTTCCAACCCCTGCAGATGGGGAGTAATTACACTACCGATTGGGCCGGTATAAGTAGTTCCGTAAGCATGGCCGCCGATATTTTTATAGACAGGGCAGGCATTTAAGCAGGCGCCACAGCGGATACAATAAAGGCTTTCTCTCTGTCTCGCGTTTGCCAAAATATTGGTACGATTGTTATCTAAAAAAACAACATACATTTCTTCAGGTCCGTCGGTTTCGCCAGGCTGTTTCGGGCCACAAATAATGCTATTGTAAACGGTTACTTTTTGGCCGGTCCCATAAGTGGCTAACAATGGCCAGAGTAAAGCCAGATCAGTGATGGAAGGAATCATTTTTTCAATTCCGACAACGACAATATGAGTTTTTGGAAAAGCAGAACTTAGCCTGGCATTTCCTTCGTTTTCGGTAAGAGCGATACCGCCAATATCTGCAATAATAAAATTAGCACCTGTAATTCCTATTTCTGCTTCCACAAACTTTTCTCTTAAATTTTTGCGCGCAACCAGCGTCATTTCCTGGGGAGGAAGTTGGGATGGCATCCCCAATTTATTTTCAAAAACTTTTGCCACATCTTCCTTGCTTTTATGCATCGCCGGCGTTACGATGTGATAAGGCGGTTCTCCATCGAGTTGCTGAATGTATTCGCCTAAATCCGTTTCCACACTTTCTATTCCATTTTCTTTTAAAAAATGATTCAGGTGAATTTCTTCAGTGACCATGCTTTTGCTCTTCACAATCGTCTTGCATTTTTTTTCTTTGCAAATGGCAAGAATTTCGTCTAAGGCTTCCTGTGAGTCCTGTGCCCAGATCACTTTGCCGCCGCGTTGGGTGAATTGCATTTCAAATTCTTCGAGATGCTGGTCCAGCGTTTCCAGTGCGCGCCATTTAATATTTTTAGCTCTTT
>JBIQMJ010000131.1:0-11308 GCA_044463445.1 Segetibacter koreensis | reverse complement strand
CGAGCGTCGCCTTCATCTTGGTTTGCCATTGTTTATTTCAGGAATTGTATTGGTGGTCAGCATTTACACCGGTACCACCGCCACGTACCTTTTATTGATCGCTTCTGTAGCACTCAATTGGGCGGTTACTCCGGTGTTCTGGGCGGTAACTACCGAATACCTTGCCAGCGGTTCCGTGGCTGCAGGCTCCATCGCTTTGATCAATGCCATGGCCAATGTTGCAGGAGCTACATTACCTTTTGTTATGGGATCTATCCGGGACCTTACAGGTAATTACAACCTGGCATTATGGATTGTTGGCCTCGCTCTGATGGCTGGTGGAGTATTGGGATTGATTCTAGCCCGAATGATTGCTGCAAAAAATCATTTCGCAATGCCTGTAGTAATTGTAAATGACTGGAAAAATGTCAGTAATATCTTATAAATAAACATTAAAACAAAAGATATATGATATCTGTAATTGATCGGTATGATAAGCTCTTAGAAATGATTAAAAGATTTTCACTTTTCAATATCATTTTTTTATGGCTAATTATTTCACCGTTGATATCAAGGGGGCAGCAAGCCACAGAGATCACCCGGTATGAGATTGACGATTCAATACATCTCCAGGGAATAGCTGTGGATAAAGACTTCTTTTTCGTGATCACCAATAATTCAGTGCTAAAGTACCGGAAAAAAGGGGGAGATTTCATTGGAATTTGGGATGGGAAAAAGGAAGGTATTTTTTTAAAGCATCTCAATAGTGGAATCGTGATAGACAAAAAATTGTATTGCGCTCATTCCAATTTTCCTGACTCACCTATGGCCAGTTCAATTGAAATATTTGACACAAGGACTATGGAGCATATTGATAGCCACAGCTTCGGTCTATTTGGAGGTTCTGCTACCTGGATAGACGAAAAGGATGGCTACTGGTGGGTAGCATTCGCCAATTATAACGGCAGGCATTCTTCCGAAGGAAGGGATAATCGATGGACTAAGCTTGTCAGGTTTACCAAAGATTGGCAAGTTGTGGGATCTTGGGTCTATCCCAAAATTGTTCTTGATGCATTTGCCCCTTATAGTAACTCAGGAGGCGTCTGGAGCAAAAGTGGTCAACTGTATGTTTCCGGCCATGATAGAAAGGAAATATATGTGATGAGAATTCCAACTTTCGGTTATACACTTCAATATATAAAAACAATACCCATTATTAATAACGGACAAGGAATGGCTATTGACAGATCGAACCAAAAAGAAGAAATTTTATTTGCGGTGAGCCGCGAGGGGAATTCAATTATTGTGGAGAAACTGTAAACATCCATATAATTTATTATTAAACGACAAAACAATCAATCATGATGAAATTTATGAAAGTTGCATTCAATAAGAATTCTTTGGGTAAAATAATTTTTACCAAAGGCTTAAGACTGAAAGCAAAAATAAATACACTTTTCCTGGTTTTACTTCTCATTGTATTTGCTGAAGGGGCACAAGGACAATCTAATAAGAAAGCCTTCTTTAGTTTGAATAAGGGTGATGAAAACCGGTTGCCGTTATTGATGCCGGATAATTTTGATTCTTTGCAATTGGTTTCCTGGCGGCAGGAAGAAGGCACACCCGACCCCAGGAACCCTCTTTTGGAACCGGCCATGCCCTGGGATGCAGGCGGTATAATGTCTCACGGTACCGTTTTATATGATCCTATCGACGGACTATGGAAAGCATGGCAGGTTTCTACACCTGCTGAAAAGGAAATCCAGGGTTTGAAAGCAATACATGAACGCTTCCGGAGATTAACTTACTTAGAAAGTAAGGACGGTGTTTCATGGTATCGCCCGAAACTCGATCTGGTGAAATGGCCTGGCTATGACAAGACGAATATTTTGTTTGATCTTAATTCAGGAGGCACTGCGGTCTATGCGTCTGTCCTTATTAATCCAAAGGATAAAGAATGGCCCTATGAGATGTTTTTGATAAGAAATCCGTCTCTTGGCCCCGATTCCACTCATGTTGAGCACCTTCCCGCTCCAAGCCCCGAAAAGCGTGGTATTTACAGGTATAAATCCCATGATGGTAAAAGCTGGAAGTTAATTTCCGGGCCACTACAATTTTTAGGCCGTGGCGGTGATGTGGCTTATGTTTATCGTCAACCCGATGGTTCCTATGTGTCCTATTTCAAAAAATATTCAAAAGAACCCGGTGATCGTATCATCCCGTTTGACAACAATTCACAACAACTGGTACGCAAAATTGGTATAAATACAAGTCCGGATGGTATTACATGGGGAGAGCCAAAGATTATTTTTGGCAGAGACTGGCGTGATGCGGGCTTTGCACAATATATGGAGCTCTGTCCCATACATGTGGATGGCGGCTACGTAGGAATGCTTACTTATTATGATGCATCTAATAAAACTATTTCCCTGCAAATGGCGGCCTCCCGCGATGGAGTACATTGGTGGAGGCCCGATAGAAGACCTGCATTGCCCAATCCGCCGCTCGGAGATTATGGAGGAGGAATGATGTGGCAAATGCATCACCCCATTGTTCAGAATGGAAAAATGTATGTTTATTATGGAGGCGCGCAAGGGTTACATGGAGAAATCTTTGATACACGTTCTCAACCCAGAATTGAAGTGGGAAATGAAACGGTGAGTGCAGTCCCTACTCCCACGCTTCCCTTTAACTCAGCTCTTTGCAGGGCTTCCTGGCAAATAGACCGGTTGTGGGCCTTGGCGCCATCAGCTGGCGGCCCTACTATAGGTAGAGCTTTGACGCGTATTGAGGATTCAAAAAATGGCCACCTGGTAGTAAATGTTTTGGTGAGGAAAGGAGGTGAATTCCGGGCTGAATTGACGGATGAATCCGGAAAAGCTATTCCAGGTTTTTCGGCAAATGACTGCCAGCCCGTTACCGGCGATCACCGGAAGATTTCCCTGAAATGGAAGGGTGGTCAAAAAGCGCCTTCCAATGCAGTAAGAATAAGATTTGTACTTCAGAATGCTTTCCTGTATGGTTATGCGTGGAAAGCTTAAGAGGCGTAAACCCACTGGATATTTGGTTGGTATGATACGGAAACTAACAATAAATGAAAATTATCAAGGACAACTACAGGAAATCAAATTAAATAAATACACTACAGATTAAAATTTTATGGTGCAGCTTAAACGGTCAGATATTAATAAGAGCATTGACCTCGCTCAAAAAGTAATTGAACATTTTGGAGTTCATTTACCCTTTTTTGCTTTTTGGAATCCGGAACAGTGGTTAGCCGCCGGAAGCGAATATGATGAGATACGTAAATGTATGCTTGGTTGGGATGTAACTGATTTTGGAAGCAACGATTTTAATAATACAGGTCGTATTTTATTTACACTTCGTAATGGGAAATTGAATAACAAAAGCTATCCCAAAGAATATGCTGAGAAGCTGCTTATCGATCCCGAGCACCAGAGAGCACCCGCACATTTTCATCGCTCTAAAAGAGAAGATATTATTTGCAGGAGAGGAGGGAACATTCTGGTTCAGCTTACAAAGGCAGATGAAAATGATAAGCCATCACCGAATAAATTTTCAATTCAAAAAGACGGGCGTACTCTGCAACTATCCCCTGGCGATATTGTAAGATTAAAACCTGGAGAAAGTGTAAATATTCCTCCCAGGACCATTCATCAGTTTTGGGGGGAAGAGGGCACCGGATATAAAATTGAGGGGGTCGGATTTACGCTGAGTTCGGAGATTTCCAGCGTCTGCGATGATTGGGACGACAATATATTTATGAATGCCAATGTAGTGCGTTTCCCGGTTATCGAAGAGGATGAACAAGTCGCGTACTATCTCTGCCACGAATATCCACCTGCATAAACTTTTTTAAATGTTGATGATGAAAAAAAACAACCAGTTAAAATTAAAAATTATCATTTTAGCCATTGCTGTGGGAGGTAGTACTTCGTCATTTTCTCAGAATGTGAGGACTTCTTCTGGTCATGAGGCGGTCAATATTGGTAACCAGCGACAATTATTCGTAGATGATTTTATAGTGGATACATTTCTCGGAAAGGTGGAGCTCCGTTTGCATTCGCCCGAAATTAAGGGAATCGTAATGGTGTATGATGAGCCATGGGAAGGTAGTTACAGTAATTATAATAGCATATTTAAAGACGGTAATATTTATCGGATGTATTACAGGGGATGGAACAGGGGAGAGAAAGGAGAACTTACACACTCGATGGTTTGGTGTTATGCAGAAAGTACGGATGGAATGCATTGGACCAAGCCAGATCTTGGATTATTTGAGTTCAATGGATCAAAGCATAATAACATTGTAATGGACAGCAGGGACTTTGGAGATTTTCATTTTAAGTTGACAGATAATATAACTGTGTTTAAAGATCAGAATCCCCATGTCATGCCTGATGCAAGATACAAAGCACTTGTTGACAGAAGAGTGCCAAGTTGGGTTTTATTGGCTTTTAAATCACCGGATGGTATCCATTGGTCTCCTATGACCGGGTCAGACCCTGTTCTTACTGATGGGGCATTTGATAGTCAGAATACTGCATTTTGGGATAGTCTGAGGGAAGAATATAGGGCTTATTGGCGGGTTTTTGTTGATTCGGTGCGCGGGATTCGAACGGGAACTTCCAAAGATTTTATTCATTGGAAGACTCAATCAAATGTACTTTATAAAGATACCTTGACACAGCAAATCTATACAAATGGGATCATTCCATACTACAGGGCTCCACAGATTTTTATAGGTTTCCCGGCACGGTATATAGATCGTGGCTGGTCCGAATCTATGAATGCACTTCCCGAACGGAAACAGAGAGAAGGCCGTAGCATTACAAAGCCTCGATTTGGAACAGCGCTCACCGAAAGCTTGCTGATAGCAAGCCATGATGCTGTAAATTTTAAACGATGGAACGAAGCTTTTCTTCGTCCTGGAATTGAGCGTGATGGTACCTGGAACTATGGTCAACAATATATTGCCTGGAGTTTTCTGGAAACAAAGTCGGCACTGGAAGGCGCGCCTAACGAGCTTTCACTTTATGCCAATGAAGGGCTATGGACGGGCACCAGCAGTGTGTTACGACGTTATACAATGCGCCTTGACGGATTCGTTTCAGCGAATGCTCCCATGGCCGGCGGCAATCTGATTACAAAACCGCTTCGTTTTCAGGGAAAAGAGCTTTCTATTAATTTTTCCACATCTGCCTTTGGAAGTATCCGGGTTGAAATTCAGGACATCAACGGCAAGCCATTACCTGGATTTGCCTTAAAAGATTGTCCGCCTATTTTTGGGGATACTATTGATCGTACGGTGTTCTGGAATAGCGGCCGCCATGTGAGTTCAATTGCGGGGAAGAACGTACGGCTCAAATTTGAGATAAAGGACGGCGACCTTTATTCATTTTATTTCCGTAAATAGAATAAGGCTTAGGAATCATTTTTCCTTGCCAGCCTCTTTTACTTATTTGAAAGATGATGAAAGATAACAAATATTACAAATGGGTCCTTGTTGGATTGCTCTGGGTCGTAGCCCTGCTGAACTATACCGATCGCCAGATGTTATCTACTATGCGTCCGGCAATGCAAACAGATATTCTTGAACTGCAATCTGCCACCAACTTTGGATATTTGATGGGGATATTTTTATGGGTATACGGTTTTATGAGCCCGGTTGCAGGGATTGTCGCGGATAAATTCAGCAGAAAATGGCTGATTGTGGGTAGCCTGTTTGTCTGGTCAGGGGTTACTTACGGGGTGGGTTATGCCACTACCTTTCAGCAGGTATATTGGTTGAGGGCAATCATGGGTATAAGCGAGGCTTTATACATTCCGGCAGGGCTTTCCTTAATTGCGGATTTTCACCAGGAAAAAACGAGGTCGCTTGCTATTGGGATTCATATGACCGGAATCTATTTCGGACAGGCACTGGGAGGCTTTGGGGCTACCATTGCGGCTGTGTTTTCGTGGCATAAAACTTTTCATTCTTTTGGATTAATTGGAATAGTATATTCATTTATATTGATCATTTTATTAAAAGAAAAAAGATCAATCCCTACGATTAAATCTGACAATCTACTTAATGAAAAGCCACCTGTATTCAAAGTATTGGCGCTACTGTTTACCAATATTTCTTTTTGGATCATTCTATTTTACTTCGCTATTCCCAGTTTGCCGGGATGGGCCACCAAAAACTGGCTTCCTACACTTTTTGCAGAAAGCCTTGGTATTCCTATGTCAAAAGCAGGACCCTTATCCACCATTGCGATTGCGGCATCTTCATTTTTAGGGGTGATATTTGGAGGTATTTTATCGGATAAATGGGTTCAAAAAAATGTGCGTGGAAGAATATATACCAGTGCCATTGGATTGGCATTGACCATTCCTTCTTTGTTATTGTTGGGTTTCGGACATAATCTTTTACATGTAGTTGGCGCTGCACTGTGTTTTGGCGTGGGCTGGGGAATGTATGACGCGAACAATATGCCCATCCTTTGCCAGTTTGTTGCTGCAAAGCACAGGGCAACAGCCTACGGAATTATGAATATGGTAGGTGTATTCTCAGGCGCTTTCATTACGGATATTCTTGGAAGGTCCTCTGATGCAGGGCATCTCGGTAGGGATTTCGCCATGCTGGCAGGGATTGTGTTAGTAGCCGTAATCATTCAGCTTTCCTTTCTTAGGCCTAAGGTAAATGACTTTACACGGTAAGTAAAATACAATTTTTAATAAAATAATAAATAGAACATGATTAAAAGGAAAATAGAAGGGATGATCGCTGCGACTTTTACCCCCATGAACGAATCAGGAGGTCTGAATTTAGAACGGATTCCTGCTATGGTAAACAGATTGATCCGCCAGGGGATTAAAGGAATCTATGTTTGTGGCAGTACAGGAGAGGGCCCATCATTAACAAGCAAGGAGCGAAAGACACTTGCTGAAGCATTCGTTCAGGCAGCCGGTAAAAAGATTTCTGTGTTGGTGCATGTAGGTCATAACAGTATAGTTGAAGCAAAAGACCTGGCGTCGCACGCGCAAAAAATCGGAGCTGATTATATTTCCTCAGTTCCTCCATCTTATTTTAAAATCAATTCAGTTCCCGCTCTTGTTAATTGCCTGGCAGAAATTGCTTCAGGGGCTCCGGAGTTGCCATTCTATTATTATAATATTCCCGGATTGACGGGAGTATCGCTGGATATGTTAGAATTTTTGAAACAAGCGGAACAAGCGATTCCCACATTAGCAGGTATAAAATATACTACGCCTTTGATTCATGAGTATCAGGCATGCTTAAATTTTGAAGATAAAAAATACGACTTATTATATGGCACCGATGAAATGTTGTTAAGTGCCCTTGCAGTGGGCGCTAAGGGGTATATAGGAAGCACTTACAATTTTATGGCGCCGCTTTATCGTCAATTGAAAGAGAGTTTTGATAAGGGTGATCTGGAAACAGCGCAGGAACTCCAGTTGAAATCTGTAAAAATAGTACGAATTATAGTTAAATATGGAGGGTTAGCTGCACAGAAGAAGATGATGAAATTAGCTGGAATCGACTGTGGTGATGTACGTCTTCCTCTGCAACTTTTACAAATAGAAGAACAAAAGTCCCTGGAAAAAGATTTGCAACAAATAGGATTTTTTGATGGTGTCTTTGAAGAAAAATAAGAGGAGTGACAGAAGAACTATTAAAGAAAAACTGCACGAGTTTTTAAAAATAAAAAAATATTTATGGCCTCATATCCCACCATTCAAGAGCTTTTTGATTTAACCGGCAAAGTTTTTCTGGTAGCTGGCGGCGCCCGTAACCTGGGCCGGGATATGGCAATGGCGCTGGCCGAAGCAGGAGCAAACGGTGTAATCACTTCGCGCAATGAAAACAATGCCATGACCACTGCAAACGAAATCAGCGGGGCCACAGGACAAAAAATACTTGGCTTATCACTCGATGCCACCATGGAGAATGATGTAGTACGCGTCTTCAATAGCATAGCACAGAATTTGGGAGAAATTGATATACTGGTCAATTCGGTGGGGGGCGGAGCCTCGCAAGGCGCCTCTACCCGATTTGAAGAACAGCCCTTGAATGAGTGGGAACTACTGCATCTGGCTAATCTTACAGCACCGTATCTTCTTTGCAAACATGCTGCGGCTCGAATGAAAAAACAAGGCAGCGGCTCGATCATCAATGTCGCCAGCATCGCCGGTATCATTGGGCGCGACCGCCGCGTTTATCCTCCGGAAATGGCTCCTCAATCTGTTGGCTATGCTTCTGCCAAAGCAGGCGTAATCGGATTAACCATGGATTTGGCAGCCTATTTAGGGCCTGATGGCGTTAGAGTAAATGTGATTTCCCCAGGTGGATTTGAACGTGGACAGCCGCAATCATTTATCAAAGCCTATTCTGATAAAGTTCCGTTGCGGCGCATGGGACGTGATGGTATAGATGTAAAAGGTGCCGTTTTGTTTTTAGCGAGTGAAGCATCGGCCTACGTTACCGGCCACAATTTAGTGGTGGATGGGGGGTTTACGATTTGTCAATAGGGAATTTTTTTAAGTTAAAATAAAAGAGTTTCATCTTGGATCTTGCTTCGGTAATTATCGATTTGTAAAGTTGTAAGAATAAGAATCGTATGTTTATGAAGAATAAAACACGTGTATTGATTGTTGGTCTCGGTTCTATTGGCCGAAGACATGCCAGGCTGCTATCTGCACGTACCGATGTAGAGTTACATCTCTGTGATACCGTTCCGGAAAACCGTTCTCAAACTTTGAGATCACTTCTGAATCCGCCTGCCGGCATTTATTCCGTATTCTCCGAGGCGCTGAAAGAAAATCCGGATATAGCTTTTATCTGTGTACCTAACCACTTGCACGTACCATTGGGCTTACAGGCAATTGAAGAAGGGGTAGATGTCTTTGTAGAAAAACCCATTTCCGATTCACTCAATGCTGCCCGCAATTTAGTAGATGCGGCAGAATCCAGTGGACGATTTTTGCAAGTGGGTTATATGCTGCGTCTTGATGAGGGTTTGTGTAAATTAAAAAAAATAGTCGAAACCGGAGGCCTGGGAAATTTGGTTGGAGGGCGTGCCATGATTGGTACCTATATCACACTACTTAATGCTAAAAGTCCTGATCGCATTAATCAACTCAATAGCCTCATTGTAGATTACACACATGAGCTCGATTTTATCAGATGGTTTTTTGGCGATGTGACAGATGTGATGGCAATGAGTTCACAAATAGGGGATATGGAATTAAAGCCACAACCCAATGTGTTTCAAATGATTTTAAAAATGGACAATGGCGCTTTAGTCCAGGTACACATGGATTACGTGCAGTTTCCACAACGGCGGCTCTTTGAAATTTATGGTGATCGTGGTACCCTGATTTATGATTTCATGAGTGGCGAAATACGTCATTTTCATTTTCAGAAGGAATATGAATGGGAAGATATAAGTGTGGCCCCGATAATGGAGCGATGGGATGATCTGTTTCGCAAAGAGCATGAGGCCATTTTGTTGGCACGAGCAAATGGAACTCCTCCTTTAGTATCAGGTAGTGATGGTTTACGGGCGCTTGAAATTGCTGAACGAGCTATTATGATAGCAGATCGGGCAAAAAAGATCTGATTGACTAAAAAAAGATATTGGATACAAATGAACCCTAAAGTATTAATAACAAGAAAAGTCCCTAATAACTGGATCACAGAATTAGAGAATCTTGCAGATGTTACTATCTGGAATAAAGAAGGATATTTTCTTATGCCGCAAAAAGAGTTACTTTCTGAAATAAAACAATATGATGCCTTAATCAACTTTGCCGAAGTAAAAGCCAATGAAGAGTTTGTAGAATGTGCTCCTAAACTTAAAATCATCGCCAATTGTTCGATCGGTTTTGATAATTTAAATTTATCGTTGCTTTCTTCCAATGGCATCTGGGCCAGCAATGCCCCTGGTTTTTTTAATTATCCTGTGGCAGAGTATGTTTTTGCCGGAATTCTAACCATTTCCAGAAGGTTATTAGAAGCGGACGATTTTGTCAGAAGTGGCAAATGGAAGGCTTTTGAGCCTGGCAGGTGGGATGGCGTTAGTTTAAAAGAAAAGACAGTGGGTATTATAGGATTAGGGACAATAGGAAAAGAACTTAGGCTAATGGTAAAAGCAATGGGGGCAAAAGTTATTTACTATACACCGAAGCCCGGGAAAGCAGAGGGATGGACTCCCTTTGAAGAACTGGTAAGTAGTTCAGATGTCATTTCTATTCATGTCCCCCTTACTCCCGAAACAGTGAATCTATTCAATGAAAAAGTAATAGCAAAAGTGAAACAAGGAGTGATAATTGCCAATACTTCAAGAGGCTCAATCCTTGATCAGGCGGCATTGCTTCTGGCTCTTAGGTCAGGTAAAGTAGGTGGTGCGGTCTTGGATGTTTTTCAAAACGAGCCAAACATACCAGATGAATTATATCAAATGAAAAATGTGCTTTTGACACCGCATATTGCCGGTGGCACCCAATCGGCGAGAGAAGCCTGTGTGAAAAGAGCAGTTCAAAATGTGGTCTCAGCATTACAAAATAAGAAACCAATAAATGCTTTAAATGAAATCGGTTATGCTCATAGATAGAATAGAACTTTTTAAGATTCCTCCCCGGTGGTTGTTTGTAAAAATAACCACCAGGTCAGGCATTACCGGTTGGGGTGAACCGGTTGTAGAAGGAAAGGCTGATAGCGTGTATGCTATTGTAAAAGAAATGGAGCCATATCTGTTGGGGAAAAATGCCCACCAGATAGAAGATATTTTCCAGGTATTGTCGAAAGGAGGATTTTACCGCGGTGGGATCCTCTTAATAAGCGCCATTTCAGGCATCGAACAGGCACTTTGGGATATCAAAGGAAAAGCCCTGGGAGTGCCGGTGTATGAATTAATGGGCGGAGCGGTAAGAGATAAAATGAGGATATATGCCTGGGTAGGGGGAGATATTCCTGAAGAGGTATCTCAACATGCAAAAAAGCGAATAGATGCAGGATTTACAGCCGTAAAAATGAATGTGGCTGGCCAGTTGGAGATGCATCTCAGTCTTAAAAAAATAAAAGCAATAAAGAATAATATCCGGATGGTAAGGGAGGCTATTGGAGATGAAAATGACATGGCAATAGATTTTCATGGACGTGTTCATAAAAATATGTCAAAAAGGTTGATGAAAGAGTTAGAGGAATTTTCTCCTATGTTTTATGAAGAGCCTTTACTTCCTGAGCATGGCAAATCGCTCGGGCAATTAAACGGTTTAACCTCTATTCCAATTGCGGCGG
>JBIQMJ010000130.1:0-11388 GCA_044463445.1 Segetibacter koreensis | reverse complement strand
TAAATTTTTTCCTCCCTCTTCATCATCATTTTTCCATTCTACCGGAAATTGTTTTTCAATTTCTATCGGCAAAAGGCCGGAAAATATGGCGTTCCGGCTGTATTGGGTAGCGGTGGGAAGTATTGAATAAAAGGTATCTTCTTCCTGTATTCTAAAATTTTCTGCAAACAAAGGTTGAACTGCCTTCCATTGATCAAACCGAAGATTATCGATCAAAATGAAAAATGTAGGAATTCCCTTTTCTACGTGAGGAAAAACTTTGAATTTCATAAGGGAATTGCTCATTATCGGCGCTTCCGCGGAAGGATTGGTAGCCCAATTAGAATAATTTTTGGATACATATTTATAAAACTCAAGATTGGCTTCATTTTTCTGCGCCTGGAATACTTCCCGCATTTCGGGGCTGTCGCTTTTTTTCATTTCCAATTCCCAATACACCAGCTTTTTATAAATCTCCATCCAGCCATTATAATCCGGGTTGTCATTGAGGGCCATAAATAATTCCCTGAACTGTTGCTGGTAGGCCGAAGTGGTTTTTTCTGCCACTAATCTTTTATTATCGATAATTTTTTTCAGCGAAAGCCAAACCTGGTTTGGATTAACAGGTTTTATTAAATAATCGGTTATTTGAGAACCGATCGCTTCATCCATCAGGTTCTCCGTTTCATTTTTAGTGATCAGTACAATTGGAATATGCGAATTGATCTCCTTTACTCTTTGTAATGTTTCAAGTCCTGTAATGCCTGGCATGCTTTCATCAAGAAGAACTACATCTACAATATTATCTTTTACATAGTCAATTGCATCGTGCCCGTTACTTAATGATTTTACTTCATATCCTTTATTTTCGAGAAACATGATCTGGGATTTTAAACTCTCCATTTCATCATCTACCCATAAAATTTTTGCTTTGTTCATTTACATTTTTTTATCCTTCTCTACAAAAAAACTATTTATTTGTCTGTTTACTGATTGATACAAATATAAAATATTCCCCTCCCAAAATTTATCTTTGCGCCTGATGCAAATGTTTTTAACAATTCCGAAGAATGTCTTTTAGAAAAATAATTAACGATCCGGTTTATGGCTTTATAACGGTTGATGATGAACTTATTTACCATCTTATTTCTCATCCTTATTATCAAAGACTTCGCCGGATTCACCAGATGGCTTTCGCCGAAATGGTTTACCCCGGGGCGGTTCATACAAGATTGCATCATTCTTTAGGCGCATACCACCTCATTTACAATGCCCTTCACGAACTTAAAAGCAAAGGGATTTCAATATCTGCAGAAGAAGAGCAGGCTTCAAAAATAGCGGTTCTCTTACATGATATCGGCCACGGCCCTTATTCTCACGCGCTTGAAAACATTTTAATTGAAGATGTCAGCCATGAGCAGATTTCTTTATTGATAATGGAAAAACTGAATAGAGAATTAAAAGGGAAGCTGAAGATGGCGATCGATATTTTTACAAATAATTATTCAAAAAAATTCCTTCATCAACTGGTCAGTGGTCAATTGGATGTAGACAGAATGGATTACCTTATCCGTGATAGTTTTTTTACAGGCGTTACTGAAGGGGTAATTGGTTACGACCGGATCATTAAAATGCTCACTGTATATAACGGAGAACTGATGATAGAAGAAAAAGGTATTTATTCAATTGAAAAATTTTTAGTGTCACGCAGGTTTATGTATTGGCAGGTGTATCTTCATAAGACTGTACTATGTGCTGAAAAAATGTTGGCAAAAATAATTGAAAGAGCCAGGCAGGTCAAAGCCGTTTCACCTTCCAAAGTGTTTAATATTTTTTTAAATAAAGAATATGAATCCGAAAATATCGCAGAATTTTTGGATGATTTCTGTTTGTTGGATGACTATGATGTATTTTTTTCTTTGAAGTCATGGGCGGATCATCCTGATAAAATCTTATCGCTTCTTTCCAAAAGCCTGGTGAATCGGAGATTATTAAAAGTAAAATATTTTGCACACCCGGTTTCCAGGGAGATGTTAAGCCAAAAAATAGGTTTAGCCAAAGAGTATTTTAGGATCAACGCTGAGGAAGCAGGGTTTTTGGTCTTTACAGGCGAAAGTGAAATCAAGACTTACAATCCTAAAATTGAACACATAAATATTCTCTTTAAAGACGGAACCGTTAAAGACATTTCAGAAGTTGACAATGCACTTATTAATCAAAGTTTATCAGGCACCATAAAAAAATTTTACATTTGTTTTATAAACCTTGATCTCACATAATAGTTTAATTTTAAATTTTTATTTTTAAAACCAGCAAGGCCGATGCAGTTTACAGCAAAACAAATAGCTGAATTAATTAATGGAACAATCGAAGGAGATCCGGATGTTGCTGTTTCATCTTTTGGTAAACTGGAAGAAGCAACAGAAGGACAGCTTGCTTTTTTAGCCAATCCAAAATATGAAGAATTCCTTTATTCTACACGCGCATCTGTTATAATTATCAATGCTTCGCTGGAAGTTGAAAAAGAACTAAATGCTACGCTTATTCGTGTTCCGGATGCTTATTCTTCTTTCGCAGTTATTTTAACTGCCTATTCCGAAATAGCCAAGGCCAACCTGACAGGTATCCAGGATCCGTCTTACATTTCTTCTTCAGCAATTTTAGGGGAAAACATTTATGTGGGTGCCTTTGCTTACATTGGCGAAAAGGTGAAGATCGGTAAGAATGTCAAAATCTATCCCCAGGTATTTTTAGGAGATAAGGTGATCATAGGAGATAACAGTATTTTATATCCGGGAGTAAAAATTCATCATGATTGTGAAATTGGTAAAAATGTTTCCATTCATGCAGGGTGTGTGATTGGCGGCGATGGTTTCGGGTATGCTCCCCAAAAAGACGGAAGTTTTAAAAAAGTACCTCAGATAGGCAACGTGGTAATAGAAGATAACGTGGAGATCGGAGCTAATACAACAATTGACCGGTCAACAATTGGTTCCACTACTATAAGATCAGGAGCAAAACTGGACAACCTGATACAGGTGGCCCACAACGTAGAAATTGGAATAAATACAGTGATTGCAGCCCAATCAGGCATCAGTGGAAGCACAAAAATTGGCAAAAATGTAATGATCGGTGGCCAGGCCGGCATAGTAGGCCATATTCAAATTGCAGACGGAACAAAAATTAACGCCCAAAGCGGAGTTGCCAAATCAATAAAAACTCCAAATACCGCAGTAACCGGATCACCCGCATACGATTATGCACAATCCTTACGAAGTCAGATATTAAGCCGGAATCTTCCGGTTCTCGAAAAAAGAATTAAGCAATTGGAGGAAATGGTAGAACAATTGAAAAAGGAAAAGATTGACGGATAATGTCATGGCCAATAAATTTTAATTTTCAATCCCCTATAAACAATTTAAAGAATTTCTTTTCATACATTCGTGCCCATGGAACAATCGTTTAATTCAAGAGAAAACCACTTCCAGCATACACTTAAAGAATCGGTCTCCATATCAGGAGCAGGAATTCATACAGGACAATCCGTTACCATTACCATTAAACCGGCTGAGCCTGGCAGTGGCATTAATTTTCAGAGAATTGATCTTCCCGGTCAACCTGTTGTGAAAGCAGACGTTGATAATGTAATTGAAACAAACAGAAGTACCACCATAGAAGCAAACGGAGCACGGATTGGAACGATTGAACACCTGATGGCGGCATTGATGGGAATGCAAATTGATAATGCCCTGATTGAAATAAATGGGGAAGAAGTGCCGATACTTGATGGTAGTTCCCAGGTTTTTATTGATCACCTTTCTAAAGCAGGTATTAAAAAACAAAACGCTGAAAAGATCTATTATAAGATTCAACACAATATTTCTTTTATTGACGAAGGCAAAAAGGTAGAAATGGTGGCTTTGCCGTACAATGGTTATCGCATCAATACTTTAATTGATTTCAATTCTCCCATTTTAGGCACACAGCATGCTGATCTCCGGGATATGAGCGACTTTAAAAACCAGGTAGCGCCAAGCCGTACTTTTTGTTTTTTTCATGAATTGGAACAATTAATTTCCAATGACCTGATAAAAGGGGGAGATATTAATAATGCAATTGTAGTAGTAGACAAACCTGTGGATGAAGAACAGGTAAAAAGGATTTCAAAAGTCTTTCATAAAGATGATGTAAAAGTGAGTGAAGCAGGTATTTTAAATAATCTGACACTTCGCTTTCCCAACGAACCGGCACGGCATAAATTATTAGATGTGGTGGGCGATCTGGCGCTCGTGGGATATCCCTTTAAAGCCCATATTATTGCCAACAGGCCAGGCCATTCTTCTAATATAAAATTTGCAAAAAAAATAAAAGAGCATATTAAGAAATATAAATACAGGCAGGACATTCCGAAGTATGACCCTAATGTGCCCCCGGTTTTGGATATTCAGGATATTGAAAAAACTTTACCTCACCGCTATCCGTTTTTAATGGTGGATAAAATCATTGAACTTACTGAAACCCACGTGGTAGCTATAAAAAATGTGACTTACAACGAACCCTTTTTTCAGGGGCATTTTCCCGGAAACTCGGTGATGCCCGGAGTGCTGCTGGCAGAAGCGCTTGCCCAAGCCGGAGGTTTTATTGCCATCCCACAGAATTCGAAAGATAAATATGATACCTATTTCCTAAAAATAGACAATTGTAAATTCAAGCAAAAAGTGGTGCCGGGCGATACTTTAATTCTCAAAATGGAACTGCTACACCCTATTCGCCGTGGTATCTGCGAAATGAAAGGAACGGTGTATGTTGGTGATAAAGTAGTAACCGAAGCCATTCTGATCGCTCAAATAGTTAAACGTCCTAATCCGTAATATGATAAGCCCCCTTTCACATATCCATCCAAATGCACAGTTAGGTAAAGATGTAACGGTTGACCCTTTTGCAGTAATAGAGGATGAAGTAATTATTGGCGATGGTACACATATAATGTCCCATGCCGTAATAATGAAAAAAGTTTCTATTGGTAAAAACTGCAATATTTTTCCTGGCGCCGTTATCGGCGCTATTCCACAAGACCTGAAATTCAATGGTGAAGAAACAATTGTACAAATCGGCGACAATACCACTATAAGAGAGTGTGTGACGGTCAACCGCGGTACCAAGGACAAATGGAAAACGGTAGTGGGAAGCAATTGCTTATTGATGGCGTATTCGCACATTGCCCACGATTGCATATTGGGCAATTCCGTTATAATAGCCAATTCTGTGCAGTTAGCCGGCCATGTTGAAATTGGGGATCATGCGATTATTGGCGGTATGGCAGCCGCTATCCAGTTTTCAAAAATTGGAGCGCATACTTATATTGCTGGCGGAACTGAAGTTATTAAAGATGTACCTCCTTTTATAAAAGCCGGCCGTTCTCCATTATGTTATGTGGGTGTAAATTCGGTAGGCCTGCAACGCCGTGGATTTACTTCAGAAAGGATTAACAGCATTTCAGAAATTTACCGGAATATTTATCTGCGTGGATTAAATATCAGCCAGGCAACTCAAATAATTGAAAAAGAATTTCCCGAATCGGAGGAAAAAACAGAAATTCTGAGATTCATAAAAGAAAGCAAACGGGGAATTTTAAAAGTTTCTTCCAAAGAAATTATGGATGAAAATTAGCCTTACCAAACTGGGAAAGCGTTATAACAGGGAGTGGATCTTCCGCAATCTTGATTTCCATTTTGATCCAGGGAAACACTATGCTATCATAGGCCCTAACGGCTCAGGGAAATCCACTCTCTTACAAATTATTTCGGGTTATACTTTCTTTAACGAAGGCAACATTCATTACTTTGGAGGGGAAGCATCTGTTCCACCGGAAAAAATTTTTCAGAAAATATCTTTTGCCGCTCCCTATCTTGAGGTGGTTGAAGAAATGACCTTATTGGAATTTTTTTCTTTCCACGAAAAAATGAAAGGCTGGCTTTTAAATTTAAATACACAGGAAATCACCCATTTATCATCGCTTGAAAAATCAGCTCACAAACAGATCCGGTATTTCAGCAGCGGCATGAAACAAAGGGTTAAACTGGCACAGGCTATTTTTAGTAAAACCCCCGTTGTCTTATTGGATGAACCGCTTACTAATCTTGATGAAGAAGGCGTTACGCTCTATCATAATTTGATTGAAAAATATTGCCGGAATCGCCTGGTGATTGTCAGCAGCAACGATAAAAAAGAGTACTCTTTTTGTAATGAGATTTTAGATATCAGCCGGTATAAATAACACTTCCCCTTATAGTAAAAAAAGAAAAAAGCACGATTTTTATTTTGTGGATAAAGTTGTAAGCGGGGCTGAGACCTTATTCAAATTGGTTTCATTTATATAAAACGCAATCTCTTTTCCATAACATAATGAGGAATGGAGACTTCCAGGAACTCATTACCGATAACACTGTACCCGAGTTTTTCATAAAAGCCTATTGCTGTTTTTCTTGCATGCATCCTTATTTTTTTATAACCGGCATCACGAGCTACATTTTCTGCAAAATTCATCATGCTGGCCCCTATTCCTTTACCCTGTAGATTGTTGGCAACTGCCATTTGCCGAAGCCTCACGGTATCGGCATCAATCTTTTTCAGCATGCAGCAACCGAGTATTTTATCTTCTTCATAGGCCCCAATAAGGATGTCTTCTTTTTCTTTCTCCAGCTCTTCTTTTTCAAAAAAAAGCTTCAAAGGTTTTCTCAGGATTTCATATCGCAATTGAACCATTTGATCATACTCTTTGGTGCCATGATCTATTTGTTTAATGGGCATAAAAAAAAGATTGGTATTTTGTATTGAAGAATAAAAATACAGGTTTTATCCTTGATTTATTCTGCTATGCTAAAAAAAATGATAAGGAATTATTCTTTTTTTTATGAAAGAAAAAAAATCACCTCATCAAAAAAGTAATAAAAAATTTGACTAAAAGTGATTCATTAATAATAGGATAGGTAATTATTTGCGCTTAATCACTCAAAGTTTCTTTACGCATTTTTTTTGGAAATAGTTATTATTTTTTTTTATCACAAAAAGTATATTTTTGTGGCCATATTAACTAAACTTTACAATCATGCAAGACGTTGCAACAAGAGTTAAAAAAATCATTGTTGACAAGTTAGGAGTTGACGAAGCTGAGGTAACACCTGAAGCATCATTCACTAACGATTTAGGTGCCGACAGTTTGGACACCGTTGAATTAATCATGGAATTCGAAAAAGAATTTAATATTTCAATTCCTGATGAACAGGCGGAAACTATCACTACCGTAGGACAGGCAGTAGCATACCTGGAGGAACATGCTAAGTAATCACATCATTTTAACTTTGCAGGTAAGCTTATGGAATTAAAAAGAGTAGTAGTAACCGGATTGGGAGCCATAACACCTTTAGGAAAGAACGTTTCTGAATATTGGGAAGGTTTATCTAAAGGTGTATCTGGCGCTGATTACATTCAGCAATTTGATTGTACGAAATTTAAGACCAGGTTTGCCTGTGAAGTTAAAAATTTTGAACCCACCGAATATCTTGAAAGAAAAGAAGCCAGAAAACTGGACCGCTTTACACAATTCGCTTTAATAGCAAGCGATGAAGCAGTTAAAGATGCAGGAATCTCAAAAGAAAACATAGATCCCGACCGGGTCGGGGTTATTTTTGCCAGCGGCATTGGCGGTATAACCACTTTCCAGGATGATGTAATGGAATTTGCCCGTGGCGATGGTACTCCCCGTTTTAATCCTTTCTTTATTCCCAAAATGATATTGGATATTGCCGCCGGCCAGATTTCTATGAGATACGGATTTCGCGGGCCTAATTTTGCCGTGGTTAGCGCGTGTGCAAGTAGTACCAATGCAATTATTGATGCATTTGACACCATTCGTTTGGGCAAAGCTGATATTATTTTGACCGAAGGAAGTGAAGCCGTTATTTCTGAATCAGGCGTGGGAGGCTTCAATGCCATGAAAGCCTTAAGTGAAAGAAATGATGATCCTAAGACTGCTTCAAGGCCGTTTGATAAAGACAGGGATGGTTTTGTAATGGGAGAAGCAGCGGGAATATTGGTTCTCGAAGATTTGGAACATGCTTTGGCAAGAGGTGCCAAAATTTATTGCGAAATCGCAGGAGGGGGCGCTTCAGCAGATGCCTATCATATCACCGCTCCTCATCCTGAAGGCCTTGGCGCCAAAAATGTAATGCGTATTACATTGGCAGATGCGGGAATGCAACCGGAAGATATCGATTATATTAATGTTCATGGAACTTCAACGCCTTTGGGCGACATTGCTGAAACTAAAGCGATTTTAGATGTTTTTGGCGAAAGTGCTCATAATTTGAATATCAGTTCTACCAAATCAATGACGGGGCATTGCCTTGGCGCTGCCGGAGTTATTGAAGCACTGGCATGTATTCTTGCAGTTACCAAAGGTATAATTCCTCCTACCATTAACCATTTTACAGATGATCCCGCTTTCGACCCCAAGCTAAACTTTACATTTAATACAGCTCAGCAAAGAGAAGTAAATGCGGCATTGAGCAATACCTTTGGTTTTGGAGGCCATAATGCATCTGTTATCATTAAAAAGTATAATCCTTAACGTATTGACAGAATTTTAAGATTTTATCAATATTTTCGTTTTCTCTTCAGGCTTCTGCGATTTGATCTTTAGTTAAAGGATTGAATTAATTTATAATCAATTCTTTCTTTACAATTTTATTATCTTCGTTTATTGCCAATTAACTATCTTAATTGGTTAATAAAAGTGGATTTAGATTATGAACCGAATTAAAATCATTAAAAAACAATGGAACAACTTCTCCCCATAATTGTAGGAGCTATAGCATTAATTATCGGCATCCTGCTGGGAAAAATAATATTTGCAAAAAACACAAAACAACTCTTAGAAAACGCACAATCTCAAGCACAACAAATTATTTCCGATGCACAGTCAAGGGCTGAAACCGTAAAAAAGGAAAAGCAACTGGAAGCAAAGGAACATTTTGTACAACTAAAGGCGGAGCATGAAAAAACAGTAAGTCAGCGAAATCAAAAATTAAGCGATGCCGAAAACAGGATAAAGCAAAGAGAACAATCACTTAACCAAAAAGATCAGAACCTCGAAAAGATAATCAAGGAAAATGAGATAATTAAGCAGAATCTCAACCGCCAGATCGAAGTGGTTAATATAAAGCGGACAGAACTGGAAAAGCACCAGGAAGAACATATTAAAAGGCTTGAAAAAGTTTCCGGATTATCTGTGGAAGAAGCAAAATCTCAATTGATTGAAACGTTGAAAAATGAGGCCAATTCCCAGGCGCTCAGTATTCAGCAGGAAATCGTTGATGATGCGAAACTTCGCGCCAATAAGGAGGCCAGAAAAATTATTATCCAAACCATTCAGCGTACTGCTGCTGAACAGGCGATTGAAAATGCTATCACGGTATTTAATCTTGAAAGTGATGAAATAAAAGGTTCTATAATTGGACGGGAAGGCAGAAATATCCGGGCTATAGAAGCTGCTACCGGTGTAGATCTTATTGTGGATGACACTCCCGAAGCTATTATTCTTTCCTGCTTTGATCCTTTACGCCGTGAAATCGCCAGGCTTTCTTTGCAGCGCCTGGTTGCCGATGGAAGAATTCATCCCGCCCGCATCGAAGAAGTAGTTGAAAAAACACGCAGGCAAATTGAAGACCAGATCATGGAAATTGGAGAACGTACGGTTATAGAATTAGGCATCCACGGGCTTCACAAAGAATTAGTGAGAATTGTCGGAAAGATGCGCTTCCGTTCTTCTTATGGACAAAATTTATTAATGCACAGCCGGGAAGTGGCTAATCTTTGTGGAATCATGGCTGCTGAATTAGGTATGAACGCCAAGCTGGCCAAGCGCGCAGGCCTATTGCATGATATTGGCAAAGTCCCTGATGAGGAAACAGAATTAAGCCATGCTTTGCTTGGCATGAAACTTGCCGAAAAATATGGCGAAAATCCGGCAGTTTGTAATGCCATTGGCGCCCATCATGATGAAGTAGAGATGGAATATGTGATCTCTCCGGTTGTTCAGGCCTGTGACTCAATGAGTGGTGCAAGGCCCGGAGCCCGGCGGGAAATCATGCAACAATATCTGCAAAGAATCAAAGATCTAGAGAATCTGGCTTTGGCTTACCAGGGCGTGGAAAAAGCTTATGCCATACAGGCAGGCCGTGAATTGAGAGTAATCGTGGAGTCTGAAAAAGTTACAGATAGTGAAAGTGATAAACTGAGTTTTGAAATAGCGCAAAAAATTCAGACAGAAATGGTGTATCCGGGACAAATAAAAGTAACGGTGATCCGTGAAAAAAGAGCCGTAAACGTAGCAAGGTAAACTAGTTCATTATTTTTCCTGGTTTATTAGCAAAGCAACAAATAGTAAGGATTTTTATTTTACTAACCAACAATCTGGCCCCATCTTTTATTGGAAATGTTTAACTGAATCCATTTTTCTAAATTCTTCTAAACCTTTCTTTGTTAAATACTGGATTTTATTAAAATTGCCTTACATTTGCACTCCTAAAATAAAAAGCTATGAATGCTGTTGCATTTGTTCACGATCAGTTGACTACGAAAAAAGAATTACCCAATTTTAAGGCAGGTGATAATATTACCGTTAACTATAGAATAGTAGAGGGTAATAAAGAAAGAATTCAAAGTTTTAAAGGCGATGTGGTAAAACGCCAGGGCGAAGGAGGCACTTCTACGTTTACTGTTCGCAAAATAAGCGATGGCGTTGGTGTTGAGCGTTTATTCCCTGTTTTTTCACCCAGCATTGAAAGTATTAAATTAAACAAAGTGGGTAAAGTTCGCCGTTCAAAATTATATTTTCTTAGGGAAAGAAGTGGCAAAAGCGCCAGGATTAAAGAAAAAAGAATTAAATAATTGTTTGAAATATTTCAAAAAAAACCGGGAAAAACTTCTTTCCCGGTTTTTTTTATATTATAATTGCATAAAAATTTTTATAGAAGAACTCGACCTCACCATTTTTACTATTGATGAAAAGGAATCTTTTAATTCTTCTTTTATTATCAGCTTTAATTTTTTCCTGCGCTCGTGGGATTACTCCTTATGAGGCCGCAAACGGTAAAGCCAAGTGCGGGCGTTACCTGAAATAAAATTAATTTTGTGGGAGCTTTTAACTTTCAGCCATGCTGATGTGAAAGCTAATACCCTTATCTTTGTTACCTAACTTTTACAATTATGACACTTTTATTTCTTAAGCCCGGGTTTTTATTTGCAATGCCTGGAGGCACTGAATGGATACTGATACTGCTGGTAGTTCTTTTGTTTTTTGGGGGAAGAAAAATTCCTTATCTGATGAGAGGGGTAGGCAGGCGGGTC
>JBIQMJ010000129.1:0-11452 GCA_044463445.1 Segetibacter koreensis | reverse complement strand
AATTAGCCAAAGCACGGGAAAAAGCTATCGCTGAAGAAGAAAATAACAAAGCTATCAGCGCGATGAAAGCCCAGCTTGAGGTGCAAGTGGCAGAAAGGACCCGTGAGCTTACCCTTCAAAAAAATGAGCTGGAGTTGGCATTGAAAGAATTAAAGGCAACGCAGTCACAGCTCATTCAATCTGAAAAAATGGCCAGCCTGGGAGAGCTGACTGCAGGCATCGCACATGAGATTCAAAATCCATTAAATTTTGTAAACAATTTTTCAGAAGTGAGCAATGAGTTGGTTGATGAAATGAATAATGAATTAGACAAAGGCGACATTGAAGAAGCAAGAGAAATAGCGGGTAATTTAAAACAAAATTTAGAAAAAATAAATCATCATGGAAAGCGCGCTGATGCTATTGTAAAAGGTATGCTGCAACATTCGAGGAAAACTTCTGGACAAAAAGAACCAACTGATATCAATGCGTTGGCTGATGAATATTTACGATTGAGTTTTCATGGGCTAAGGGCAAAAGACAAAACTTTCAATGCTGATTTCAAGACCAATTTTGATGAAAGGATAGGAAAAATAAATATCATTCCGCAAGACATAGGAAGGGTATTACTTAATCTTTTCAACAATGCATTTTATGCAGTAAACCAACAAAAAAGCAAAAATCTGAATTCATATGAACCATCTGTAACCGTGAAGACTTCCCTGAATCCTCCCCGTCTGAACGGTTCATCCGGGCAGACTTTGGAAAGTAAAGGGGCCAGCGTAATAATTACCGTTAGTGACAATGGAAATGGCATTCCGCAAAAATTAATTGACAAAATTTTTCAACCATTTTTTACAACCAAACCCACCGGCGAAGGTACCGGTCTGGGCCTGAGTATAAGTTATGATATTATAAAATCACACGGAGGAAGCCTAAAGGTGGAAAGTAAAGAAGGAGAGGGCACTCGCTTTATTATTGAACTGCCAGTCGGATAAAATATTTGTGAAAAAGCAAATCGACATCTTGATTGACATTCTATTTTATAGAATTAGAGACGAAATTAATGCGCTGAAATTTTTTTGAAAAAGCCTTTCAGTGCAAAATTCCGGTAATTCAATCTTCCAATTCTTAGTGTTGCTTTTACTCTATTTTATCTTGGATTAATATCCAAAAAAATATTGGATTATTTTTTTCAAAACGAAGAAAAATATTTGCAAATAACTAAGCATCGTTCATCCATTTTTTGAAAACAGGCGCTACCAGTTGACTTATAACAACAGGCTCTTCTAATTCAGGCACGCTCATATCTACGAGCAATTTTACAATGGTTGAATTGCATTTATCTACATTAATACAGGGCCTTGTATCTTGTCCATGTACCGAATGTTTGGAAAAATGATGCAGGACGTTTTAGCATCCCTTCAAAAAGTATCTCTTAATAAAGTAATAAAAATATTTACTTACGGACCCTGCTCAATGATAATTGGCAACAAAACTAGTCGCGATGACTATCGGTAAAACTGATATCATATGTCTTTGGATTAAATTTATTGTTCAGCCTTTTGTTGTTCACGATTTCAGTTTTGGTAATTTTAGGCTGTCATTTAGTAGCAAATCTTTTAAACCCGGTGAAATTTGCACTCATTATTTTTGGGAAGTAATTGAAATGGTAAGGATCTTCCAAATAGTTTGTAAATTCAATTTGTAAATACAGTATCTTTAAAAATCAAGTAAAACATCTTAGCTTTATATCTGTCCAATCCAATGAATGAAAGTGAGCCAAAGCCGGCGCTGAAGAACCTGCCGCCGGGCTTGCTCATGAAATCCGGAACTCTTTAAGTTTTGTAAAAAATTCTTCCATATCAATACAAAACCGGTAGAAGAATTAAAAACGGAATTTGATAAAACGAATGTATCTCCTGAAATTCCACTTGCCTGAAATTTAAAATAATTGGTTTAAAATTTTTTTATATGAATGGCTTGATTTCTTTAACCGGTTTAGGTTTATTAATTTATTTTGCAACTCAAAATAAATTGCATGAAAATTTTAGTAGTAGATGATGAGACAGATATCAAGACTCTTTTTGAACAACGCTTCAGAAAAGAGATCAGGAACAGGATGGCAGAGTTCGAATTTGCTTTTTCCGGTGAAGAAGCGCTGAAATATCTGGATGATCATCAGCATGAAGCCGTATTGATACTCTCTGACATCAATATGCCGGGAATGAGCGGCCTCGAATTATTATCGCGAATCAAAAAAAAGAGATATGAGCCCCCGCCGGTTGTAATGATGATCACCGCTTATGGAGATACGGAAAATTATAATACTGCTAAAGAATTGGGCGCGGATGAATTTTTAACCAAACCTGTGGATTTTACCTTATTAAAACAGAAATTAAACATACCTACCTGATGTCTAAAATTTTAGTGGTTGATGATGAATCAGATCTGGAAATACTAATTAAACAAAAGTTCCGTCAAAAGATACGTGACCGGAAATATGAATTTGTATTTGCAGTAAATGGAAAAAACGCCCTGGAAAAGATCAGGGAAAACGACGATGTTGATATCGTGCTCAGCGATATCAACATGCCTGTGATGGATGGACTTACATTACTTAGCAAACTCAATGAACAGAACAGTCTTATCAAATCAGTTATTGTTTCTGCTTATGGCGATATGCAAAACATACGCACGGCAATGAATCGTGGCGCATTTGATTTTATTACCAAGCCGGTAGATTTTGAAGATCTTGAATTGACGATGGAAAAAACCATCCGGCAGGTAAACCAGATGCGCGAAACGATGAAGGCGATAAAGGAAAATAATATATTGAAAATGTATGTGGACCAAACGGTGCTTAATTTTATGGGAAGCCGCGAATTTGAAGCCAGCTTGCTTCAAAATGAAACCATAGAAGTTTCGGTGGCTTTTATTGATATTTGTAGTTTTACTTCCATCAGCGAAAATGATTCCCCGGATAACGTAGTTAAATTATTGAACAGTTATTTTGATGTAATAGTTAAGCAAATAATAGCACAGGGTGGATATATCGATAAATTTATTGGCGATGCTGTGATGGCGGTTTTTAAAGGTGATTTTCATCTTGACCGTGCCATAGATGCTTGTCTCGGTGTTAGGGAAGAAATTGAAAAATTACCCAATGAATCAGGCCAGGCAGGTTTTTTGCCAAAAGTTTCTATCGGTATCAATAGCGGCGAAGTAGTTAGCGGCAACATCGGTTCTGCACAACTTAAAAGGTTGGACTATACCGTAATAGGCGATTCAGTAAATATGGCGCAGCGCCTTCAGTCGATGGCTGCAGATGGTCAAATTCTGATTTCTGAACTTTCTTACCAAAAAGTAAAAGAGTCTTTTCAATGCAAAAAAGTTGGGGAAATGAAATTGAAAAATAAAGCAAAACCAGTGATGACTTATGAAGTATTGAGTTAAGAATTTGAATTAAAATAAAAATTAGGCTTATTTATGGGTTTACTGTTTTCCTGAAATGGATCACTGATTAGAAGACGCTTTAAAACTTGTGCAAAACGATTCTTCCGCATTGGGGTTCTTCTTAAAGGCCCCAAGAACAGGGCCAAAGCATCTAAGTTTTATTAAGCTGAAAGGCTGATATTATTATAGAAATAAACATTTTAGGAAGAGAAAGAATCCCGAAGGTATGATATATCACCCCTGCCCGTCCGGTCAGGTGGGCTTTCAAGGTTTCAAAATCTGGCTTAAAATCTACTCCTCTAATCATTTCATCCCTTCAGGATTCTAAACAAACTTCTTTTGATTTAGATGCGTTGCCCTGTCCCCAAGAACCTTTAACATCCTGTTTAATCCGAAGTGCAATAATTTTACGTAATTAGGATTGTATCAAATTAATTCAGGATATCATGAAAAAATTTATTTCCTATTCCTTATTGTCGCTGATTTCACTTTTATCATTGGCATTTACTTCTGCCTGTAACCAATCCGGATCCGTAATTGAAGTGACTGCCAGCCAGGAAAAAATGAATTTTAAAGGGAAAACGGACACAGCTACATTTGCTGCCGGTTGTTTCTGGTGCGTGGAAGCGCAGTTTAGCCAACTGAAGGGAGTAGATACCGTATTATCGGGATTCAGCGGAGGCCATGTGAAAAATCCTACCTATGAAGAAGTTTGTACAGGTACCACCGGCCATGCAGAAGCCTGCAATATTATTTATGATCCTTCAGTGATCACTTATGATGAATTGCTTGCTGCATTTTTTACTGCGCATGATCCTACACAACTCAACAGGCAGGGAAATGATGTAGGAACTCAATACCGTTCAGCTATTTTTTACCACAATGCGAGCCAGAAATCGAAAGCCGAATATTATATCAAAAAACTGAATGACGTAAAGGCTTATAAAAATAAAATTGTAACGCAGGTGGTTCCCTATACTGCGTTTTACAAAGCCAGGGATTATCACCAGGATTATTATAATAAGAATCCTGAGCAGAGTTATTGCAAATATGTGATTCAGCCAGAACTTGAAAAATTCAGGAAAGTGTTTAAAGACAAATTGAAAAATCCTTAAAAATTTTCCTGCAATCTTTTTTAAAAATTTTAACCCAGTACATTATGAAGCACGCTATTTTGTTAACCGCAGTTTTTTTAATGTCTTTTGGATATGGCGGCTGCCAGCAAAAGGAAGAAATTAAGACCCTCCACGGAAAAAATCCTTATTATTCCAATACAGACACCAGCAAATTGAATGTTTCCAATGCTGAATGGAAAAAAATTCTTTCTCCTGAACTGTATGCCGTAGCACGGGAAGCAGCTACTCAGCAGGCTTTCACGGGCAAATACTGGAACAAGGATCCAAAGGGTACTTATTATTGCGCCGTTTGTGGCAACCGGCTTTTCAGGTCTGATGCTAAGTTTGCAAGTACCTGCGGATGGCCAAGTTTCTTTGAAGCAGCAAGGCCCAATAGTGTAATTTATCGTGATGATAATTCTTTAGGCATGCACCGCACCGAAGTATTGTGCGCGCGTTGTGGTTCTCACCTTGGACATATTTTCGATGACGGCCCGCCGCCAACTTACAAACGCTTTTGCATGAATTCCATTTCTCTTGATTTTCACCCGGATGGGGGAGGATTAGCCAAAAAATAATTCCCGGATAGAAAATGTTTTCTAAAACATTACCTGGTTTCCTTTTCTAAAACCAGTTCAAAACTGGATTGCTTTATACATTCATCGCAAAAAATACAATAGGCCAGATGCAGGAATAATTCCAGATTCTGCCAAATTATTTTGCAGGTATTATTTTACCGGTCAGGAAAGAAATTTCTTGTCCGGATTGGATTTCATCTGAAATGATTGGCTTCAAAAAATATTTTGTAACCTTTTGAAATGATCTTCACTCTATTGCTATAAATAAACAACATAAGATCATGAAAATTTTAAAAACGCTTACTAAATCAGCTATTTGTTTAGTGGTTAGTACCGGTTTCCTTACTTTACCCGCCAGCGCACAAAAAAGCCAAAAATTGACAGACCCTGAAATTGCTTCAGTGGCAGTGACTGCGAACCAGATCGATATCGATTATGCAAAAATCGCTATTAAAAAATCAAAGAATCAGCAGGTTATTGATTTCGCAAAAACTATGGAAAAAGATCATGGCGCCGTTATCAAGCAGGCTGTCGCCCTGGTAACCAAACTGGGAGTTACTCCTAAAGACAACGCCACCAGCCAGTCATTAAATGCACAGGCTGTAAAAGAACGTAAAGTCCTTAATTCAAAATCAGGAAAGGCTTTTGACAAGGCGTATGTTGATAACGAAGTAGCTTATCACACTGCTGTAATCAATGCTGTTGAAACTGTTTTAATTCCTGATGCCAGCAACAAAGAATTACACGATTTGTTGGTAAGTGCAGTGCCCTTATTTAAAGCACATTTGGAACATGCTAAAATGCTTCAGAAAAGTTTAGGAAAATGAAAAATTCAATAACCGTATTGGGAATAAGGGGATGTTTATTATTCCCAATACTTTTTTTATTCAGTTGCTCTTCTCCTGATAAAAAAGCAGAAGCGAAAGAAAATATTCATAAAGCTGACACCGTAACGATCAGCATGATGAAGTTCAATCCCGAAACAGTAAGTGTAAATAAAGGCGATACAGTAGTTTGGATCAATAAAGGATTGGTATCGCACACCGTTAAATCTTACCAGGAAAATAAATTCTATTCAGATACGCTTGCCCCCGGCAAAACCTGGAAATGGGTAGTGGTAGACAGTGCGGCTTATTATTGCACGCTTCATCCTGCTGCTATGATGGGAAAACTGGAGCTTAATAAGAAGTAACTTTGCGAAACCCGTTTTAGGAATTTTTTTTTAAGACGAATTAAAAATCAGTAACATTGGATGCACAATTAGAGAAGTATTCTGACCTGGAAGTTATCCGGAGAGTCAATGAAGGCGATGTAAGATTTTTTGAAATTTTGATAAGGAGGTATGATCCTTTTCTTTACCGCATCGGGCGTACATACAGGTACAATCACGAAGATACGGAAGACCTGATGCAGGATGCTTACATCAATGCCTACTGTAACCTGAAAAAATTTGAAAACCGTGCTTCTTTCAAAACCTGGCTTACCAGGATTATGCTGAATGTATGCTATCAGAAAAGGCATAAACTAAGTTTTAAGAATGAGATACATGAAAACGATATTCAAAATGAGAAATCGGATATTCTGTTTCATCATTCCTCCAACAATGAAAAGATTGCTATGAATAAAGAACTTGGCCGGGTAATAGAAAATGCGATCCATAATATACCCGAAGATTACAGGATCGTATTTACGCTGCGCGAGCTAAACGGGCTTAACGTAGCGGAAACTTCTGAAGCGCTGAAGATTACAGAAAGCAATGTGAAGGTTCGTTTAAACAGGGCGAAAGGAATGCTTCAGAAAGAAATAAAAAAAATGTATTCGCCGGATGAAATTTTTGAGTTTAACCTGATCTATTGTGATACAATTGTAAACAGGGTGATGGCTAAGATTTATGAATTAAAAAAGTTAGAAGATGAAAAATGAAAAATCAATTTACCCTGATATTGATTCAATTTGTCTGGATGATATCGCTGAAGAGTATATCAGCCTTCCCGCAAAAAAATCAATTGCTGCGGATGATGAAAAAATTAAAATAATTGCCAGTCATTTTAAAGAAATTATGAAGACCCTGGGTCTTGATTTGAACGATGACAGTTTGAAAGATACGCCACAGCGGGTCGCAAAAATGTATGTGAAAGAAATTTTCAGCGGATTGAATCCGGAGAATGAACCTTCGGTTACTCTCTTCGACAATAAATACCAGTATAATAAAATGCTGGTTGAAAAAGGGATCACCTTGTATTCTTATTGCGAACACCATTTTGTGCCTATCGTGGGAAAAGCCCATGTAGCCTACATTTCAAAAGGAAAGGTTATTGGGCTGTCAAAAATAAACCGACTGGTGCAGTTTTATGCAAAAAGACCACAGGTGCAGGAAAGACTGACTAATCAAATAGGAGAGGGCCTAAAGAAAGCGATAGGAACTGAAGATGTTGCTGTGGTGATTGATGCAGTTCACCTTTGTGTTTCATCCCGCGGTATAAAAGATACCGGTAGCAGTACTGTTACTTCTTTTTATTCAGGTAAGTTTTTAAATGAACAAATTAAGAGTGAATTTTTGGCGCTGATAAAATAATTTAAGCCGTTGCATCCTGGTTTTTCTTGAAAATAGTGAGAACAATACTAAGCGGAAATAAAATTCCGCTTATTTTGTGTGTCAGCATGTATATCGGCTATAGGGTGTAAGTCCCGAACACGCTTTGCAGTAGGAAGTATTAGCCAAAGGCAAGGTTGTCCATTGCGAGATGGAATCTGAAGGAAGCCTGCGACAAAAGTCTGCGCCTACGAACAGGAATTATATCAGGCGGGTCGCCTGCGGGTGATGCTGCAAAACAAGCAAAAGCCCCATACTGCACGGAACAACGAAGCGTAAATATAGAGGCGACATGGGCTGAAAGCAGATATACTTACCCTGAGAGATCTGATGATAAAGCGGCAATGGTAAGAGCGAGTGCCTAAGCGGAAACGGCTGTTAGAGACAAGAATAACAAGCAGGTGTCATCAGAAGTCAGCAGGGGCCATAGTAGGCCGGAAACGAGCTTTGATAAAATGGAAAGGTCTATTACTAAATCTGAAATGGTGGCTCTTGGTAAAGATTCTGTTATCAGAAGAATTATAAGAGATTCGGCTCTCGGGGATTTATTTCGTACACAGCTTTTACCACCGTGCAGCAGAAGTAATCATCCCGAATATCACCATTTTTTCCAATAATTTTGTGAACTGGAGCCTCAATGAAAATTACCTTCGTGTGGAACTTATTTTTACAGTAGATAAAATTTCAAAAGACATCCGCGAAGAAATTACCAGTATTTTAAAATCACTGGACGATGTGGTGAAAAAGAAAGTTCCTGAAATTTTGATTAATACTGTTACTTCGCAATCCACCATTTAAAAATTTACTTTTGGTGTGAAGATTTTACCGTTCGCGACAAAACGAGGAGCGAAGCGTATTCAGTAGTGTCCAAATATCTTGAACAAAAAGATATTAAAATTATGTAACTGTAAACGGTAAATAATTAAAGAAATAAAAGAAGATTTACTATGGATCAATTAAACCTTGGAATCGGCACCAGGCTTCAACATCCGCAATATGGCCCGGGTGTGATCGTGGGCGTCAGGCTTGCCACTTATCTCATTTCTTTTATCAGCGATGGCGTCAAAGAGATTGATAAAAATGACGACAGGCTTGAAGAGATCATTCCTGAAAATGTAACTGTTGAACTGGAAACCACCAGCGATGTGGAAAAATCCTTATTGAAAATTTTAAGGCTTTGGAGCGGTGTATCAGAAATTGTTCCTCTTGGCGACCGGTGGAAAGGCGGCATGATGTTATTGCAGCCTGCAGATAAAACCCAAAAAGCGAAAGAGATTCCCATTGATATTTTCTTTCATAAAATTGTAATGTTGCGCGACCGGCTTCGTGTGATGGAGCAGCAGATCAATGCGCACAAGATTTTGAGCGATGAAGATAAAGTGAATCTCCAGCAATACATTACCCGGATTTACGGTACGCTTACCACTTTTAATGTTTTATTCAGGAATAAAGAAAACTGGTTTGTGGGAGATAAGGGTGGAGGTGATTAACTTCTTTGCAGTAAAGCAATAAATACTTCAAATTCTTATCGTCTATATTGACAAAAAAAAACCGCCACTCTTCAGCGACGGCCTTTTTACAATCAAAATAAAGATTAGAAATTGTAACCAATAGATACATTAAGAGTCGGCAAAATTCCGCTAAATGCATTCTCGTTGGCGAAACCACCGGTTTTGTCTTTGAAGTTCAAACCAAGGTATTGAACACCTCCATTAAGATCCAGCACAAATCCGCTGTTCCAGACCCATTGGTGGCCAATTACCGCCTTCGCTGAGAACCCGGTAATATTGGTTTTTGAATTGCCGCTGCCGTCTGAATTTTCAATTTTGGCAGTTCCAAAAACGGCATTTGCTCCGGGAGCCACATAAGTGCCTCTTGGTGCGGTTCCGGTAAAATAGAAACGATATTCAGCGCCTATTCCATAGGTGGTATATTTAAATCCTCCGGATTTAATCATCCCAAAAGATGGCAAAATTACTACTGAAGATTTTTCGTTGAGAGCGTGTTCAAATCCAAGATTGGCAGAGCCAAAAAATGCGCCCAATGGATTTATTTTAATAACATTAGGCTGTACATCGCTTTGTGCAAAAATGGCTGTCGAGAACAAAAGGATTGCTGCGGAAAGAATAATTTTTTTCATTTTGTTAGTTTGTAGGTTTAAATTTTAGTGAATGGGTTTTTGTTTAATTTAAAAATTAATTTCAGTGCATTAACGCGCTTTTTTTTTATTTATTGCTTACCAATTAACTTTATACTTTTCCTGTTTTGGAATTTATTTGAAACAATACAAATCTTAAAAAAGTAATCATGATCTCTCCAATTAAAACAGCATTGTGTTCATTCGGCATGAGCGGGCTTGTATTTCACTCGCCATTTCTCAGCATCAATCCGGGGTTTAATTTTTATGCGGTGTGGGAAAGAACCAAAAATGAAGCGCAAAAAAAGTTTCCCAATGTGATCACCTATCGTTCTTTGGACAAAATGCTGGCAGATGATTTGGTAGAATTGGTAATTGTAAACACGCCCAATTTTACTCATTTCGAATATGCTAAAAAAGCGCTGGAAGCGGGGAAGCACGTGATCGTTGAGAAGCCATTCACGGTAAATGTGGAAGAAGCGGAAGAATTGATAGCCCTGGCAAAAAAACAGAACAAAATACTTTCTGTTTATCAAAACCGGCGCTACGACAGCGATTACAAAACTATAAAAAAAGTGCTGGATAAGAAATTACTGGGAGAAGTGGTGGAGGCTGAATTTCATTTCGACAGGTTTCGCGAAGAATTAAGTCCTAAAAAACATAAAGAAATTCCAGGGCCGGGTACGGGAGTTTTGTACGACCTGGGCGCTCATCTTATAGACCAGGCATTGCAATTATTTGGATGGCCCAAAAAAGTTTTTGCAGACATCCGGATCATCCGGCCTTTGTCTAAAGTAGATGATTATTTTGAAGTGTTGTTGTATTATCCCAATCTGCGCGTAAGACTGAAAGCGAGTTATGCCGTCAGGGAACCATTACCAGGTTACATTCTGCATGGCTTAAAAGGTTCTTTTATCAAACCTAAAACGGATGTGCAGGAAATGTTGCTGCAGGCAGGAAATATTCCCGGCGGAAAGGATTGGGGTAAAGAACCGGAAACCGAAAAAGGCTTGTTGCATTCAGAAATTGAAGGCGTTCAGGTGAGAGAATATATGGAGAGTGAACAAGGAAACTATGATGATTATTATTCCGGGATATATGAAGCCATACGAAACCATAAACCCTTGCCTGTAACAGCAGAAGAAGGTGAGAATGTAATCCGCATTATTCAAACTGCTTTCGAAAGCAGCGAATCTCTAAAAGTAATTAGCTTATAAAAAAGGAGAATTTAATCAGGGTTGATCAGCTTTAGAATTTTTTTCTTATTCAATTCTCTTAAATATTCCCTGGCCAGTACACCGGATTCTTTCAGGTCATTTATCGGCCAGTCTCCATCGGAAGATGCTTCTGCTTTCAAAACCGAACAGGATTCATCCTTGTCTGAAACCGACCAGGTGATCCAGCTTATCTTTCGCTGTTCCGACCAGTTGATCCATTTTTGCCATTCTTCTTTATTGATCTTTCCGTCGCCGGTGGCTTCCATTCCCGCTGATTCAGAAATAAAAAGGGGAAGCCCTTTTTTCAAAGCTGCGTCGGCCTTATCACGCAAATCCTGTTTGTGCGTCGCGGCATAATAATGGAGAGAATACATCAG
>JBIQMJ010000128.1:0-11461 GCA_044463445.1 Segetibacter koreensis | reverse complement strand
ATATTTTGCATAAGCCTGCCTGCAAACTTTTATTCCTTTTATCACTTCCAGAGGCCCCTGTGGAATATTTACATTCAATAAGAAATGTTTTTCCGAGTTTTTCTTCATTACACTTTTTACGATCTTATGTACAAAATATTCAGCGCCCGTAAAATCCGCTTCAATACTATAATCCAGTAAAGAAAATCCAATGGAAGGAATGCTTTCGATAGATGCTTCCATCGCAGCGCTCATCGTTCCTGAATAAATGACATTGATTGAATGATTGGCGCCATGATTTATGCCGCTCAGACAAATATCCGGCTTTCGGTGAAGAATCTTATCTACAGCCAGTTTCACACAATCTACAGGTGTTCCATTGGTTTGCCACGCCTCTGCTTTATCAAAAAATCCTGTTACTTTATTCAGGCGTAAAGGAACGCCGATAGTGATCGCATGGCCCATTCCGCTTTGAGGTTTATCCGGAGCAACGACCACCACATCTCCCAAATCCTGTACAGCATTTACCAAACTCCTGATTCCCGGTGCAGTTATTCCATCATCATTGGTAACTAATATTATTGGCCTTTCAACCTCTTTTTTTCTTTCCATTTATTTCTTATCGTTTCTTAAATTTAAATCAATCCAGCCATGACCTTGCTAATAATTATTAAAATCCTCTGAACCATGGCCTGCTGATCAATTCTCTAAACGGCCAAGGAATAGCAATTAGTATTAATAACAACGCAATCCCAAAAAATATTAATGTTTTTTTAAATTTACCTGCTGAATTAAATGCTTTTTTCACAGCAACTCTTCCAGCATGAACCAATATCCATGCAATGATCATCATCAGTGAATGTTCAACTGTAAAAAAACGGGTCATAGGATCTTTCATTGTCTCGCCCATGTCGCTAAAACCTGAATACCATCCACCCATAAAATAAAGCGCCAGCCCCAGCAATAATTGTATGTCCATGCTGATCATAAAAAATAAATTAGCACGGCCATCATTGGCTGAATAAATCCTGCGGGAAGATAATCCGCTGATGGCGCTAATCACAGTCCAGAAACCAAAAACCAAGATAAGCCAGCGGAATAAATTGTGTAATACGAGCAGAGTTTGCATAATATAATGATTTTGGCAAAAATAAGGGTAAAGAAGGATAACTATATAGTGAACGAATCTTTGTTGCTGATTTCTATTTGATCAAACTGTTTCTTAACCGGAGAATTTGTAGAGGTTTATTTTTGTCGGATTACTAACTAAAAGTTAAACAAAATAGATTCTTCTGATATTCCCCGTGTTAAGTCTTCCGTTCGCTTTTAAACCTGTAAGGTTTTGATTAAATTTGCATTTCATAAAACAGGAACTTAATTTCAGATCAATCGAAATAATATGAAAAAATATCTTCTCGCCGGAGTCTTGCTTTTTTGTGCTAATTTTTTATTTGCTCAAATTCAGAACCCGGTCTCGTGGACAACATCTTATAAAAAAATAAACGATAAAACTTATGAAATACATTTGACCGCCAATATGAATAGCGGGTGGCATATTTATTCGCAAACTACTCCTGAAGGCGGCCCAATCCCCACCAGTCTTACTTTTACCAAAAACCCGCTTGTTACTATGGAAGGAAAAGCAAAGGAGGTTGGCAAATTAGAACAACATGTTGAACCTCTTTTTGGAAATATAGATGTAAAGCAATTTTCCAATAAAGTTGATTTTGTTCAATTGGTAAAATTAAAAGCGCCGGTAAAAACATCGGTAAATGTAGCCGTTGAATTTATGGCCTGCAACGATAAACAATGCCTTCCTCCCAAAACAGAAAAATTTTCTGTTGCGCTTAAATAATTTAATGCACCAATAAATGCTTTTAATGAAGAAGTTTACGGCGCTTTTTGCTTTGTTGGCTTTCCTGTTTATTTCTTCAAAAGTTTTTTCACAGGATACGTCGGGAGTTAATTTTTCATTTGCTTCAAACAGGGTAAACGACAGCCAGGTGGTTATTTCCATAAAAGGAAAAATAAACCCGGATATAAAGTTATATGCCCTGCAGGAATCGCCTGATGATGCCTTGTACTCTACCATTCAGTTTGATTCTTCCGTAAAAAAATTACTGAGGAATTCTATTGTGCAAAAGGGTAATGAACAGAAAATGATGGATACAGTGCTGCAAAGCGAAGTTCATTTTTTTCAGGATTCTGTTGACTGGCAACAAAAAATTACCGCTTCCCCATCGGATAGTTTTTTGGTGAAAGGGAAAGTGAGCTATATGACTCAGCAAGGCGAACAATATTTGCCTTTTGAAAAAGAATTTAAAATATTCGTATTGCCTGAAAAAGAAAATGTAACAAGTGATTTGAAACAGGCAAATAACGGGGGCAGTGTTTCTACCAAATCTTTATGGTGGATACTAATAGCCGGTTTTGCCGGAGGCTTGCTGGCATTGATCACACCTTGCGTTTTTTCCATGATTCCTGTAACGGTCAGCTTTTTTATCAAGCGCAGCAAAACCAAATCTGAAGGTATTAAAAATGCGATCCTTTATTCCGCCTCCATCATAGTAATTTTTACTTTATTGGGCTTTCTGATAACGGTAATATTTGGACCGACTGCCTTGAATAATCTTGCTACTAACTGGATCGCGAACCTGGTATTTTTTCTTGTTTTCCTGATTTTTGGAATTTCTTTTCTGGGCGCTTTTAATATTGAACTGCCAAGTTCGTGGGGAAACAAAGCAGACAGCAAAGCAAGCACAGGAAGTTTTTTGGGAATATTTTTTATGGCGCTAACGCTGGTTATTATTTCTTTCTCCTGCACTGGACCCATCATTGGAAATTTATTGGTGATCGCTGCCCGCGGAAGTTATTGGGGGCCTCTCGCCGGTATGTTTGCCTTTTCTGTGGCGCTTGCATTGCCTTTTGCTTTATTTGCATTTTTTCCCGGAAAATTAAATGTGCTGGGAAAATCGGGAGGATGGTTGAATGCGGTAAAAGTTACTTTGGGCTTTTTGGAGCTGGCTCTGGCGCTTAAATTTTTGTCCAATGCAGATCTTTCAAAAAGCTGGCGATTGTTGGATCGTGAAGTTTTCCTGAGTTTATGGATTGTGATCTTTATTTTACTTGGCATTTATCTTTTGGGAAAAATAAAATTTCATCATGACGATGAATTACCGAAAAATGATTTTGATATTCCTTACCTCAGCGTCACAAGATTGTTCTTTGCCATTGCTTCATTTTCTTTTGCGGTGTATATGATTCCGGGAATGTGGGGCGCTCCGCTAAAAGCAATCAGCGCCTTTCTGCCACCAATGGGAACCCAGGATTTTAATACGTCTGTTTCCAAGAATACCGTTTCTTACCAGTTTGCTGATTCTTCCTTGTCAGGCAGCCAATTACCGCCACCGGTAAAATATTATGACCGGATGAAAATTTATGAGCCGGAAGTGGTAGTAAAATATGGGATGGTTACTTACTTCGATTATGACGAAGCATTGTCTGTTGCCAGGAAAGTACACAGACCATTGATGCTTGATTTTACAGGGATTAATTGTGTGAATTGCCGCAGGATGGAAGGCCAGGTGTGGAGCGATCCCGAAGTGATGAAACGATTAAAAAATAATTTTGTGATCGTGTCTTTATATGTAGATGTTCAAAATATAGATCTACAACCTGATGAAGTTTATTTTTCAAAAGCTTTGGATAAAAAAGTTACCACTCTCGGAGATAAAAATGCCGATTTGCAGGTGACTCAATATAATGCAAACGTACAGCCATATTATTTCTTTTTAGACGCCAATGGAAATCGCCTGGAACCTGAAGGTTATGGCTATGACTCCAACGTAGAGAAATTTAAAAATATGCTGGATGAGGTTGTAGCAAAATATAAGGCCGCAGATCAAAGCCTAACAGTAAACGAATAAATTCCTACAATTTTACTTCCCTGTTATATCCCTTTCCGGGATTTCCAACAGATATCTGCAATTTTTATTCTTTAGTCTTGTAAATGGATAAAATCAGTATAGGGTAATACATTTTAATATTTACTATTGACATGTCAGTTTTGGAAAAGCTATCATTTAAAAACTTTTCGTAGGGAGGAACTAAAGCAACGACAAAAAGAAGCCGGGAATTTTTTCTCATTATATTTGATAAGAGTAGATATTAAACCTGTATATTAGCTCTAATTGTTTGCTAAATTTCGTATATGAGAAAATTATTTTTTACTTGTTTTTCGTTTATTATTTTTTCAGTTTCCTTCGGCCAGGATCCCTGGAAAATCATCGTCAACAAAATTGACCCTTTCAATTATTATGGTGAAACGGTGGCCAACGGAATGATTGGCATTGTATCTTCCCCCAAACCTTTACAATGTAAAACCGTTGTTTTAAATGGTGCCTATGATCAGTATGGAAGAGGAATGGTAAGCAATTTTCTGGAAAGTTTTAATCTCGTAAATATGTATCTCGAGATAGACGGGCGGCGTATCGGAGATGCAGATGCAAAGAACATGCAGCAGGTACTTGATATGAAACATGCAAATTTGACAACCACGTTTGATTACCAGGACAAAGCTACCATCTCGTACACTTATTATGCATTAAGAAATCTTCCTTATAATGTGTTGGTGGATGTTACTATTTCTGCAAAAAAAAATATTACAATTGTTCCGGCAAGCGTAATGCAGGCACCTGATGAATTGCGTGACGTACAGAATTATTACAACCAGATTGACAGACCTGATGTAAAAATCAGCCTGCTTTGTTCCGAAGCGAAAAGCCCTACAGGAAAACTGACTATTGCATCGGCAACTACTTTTTTATTTGATGAGCCGCATGGCCAGGAGCCTGAACTGATCCATGAAATGTGGGATAATAATATGCATCTGGCCAAATTTAAAAAGACCTTAAAAGCTGGTACTACTTATCATTTTGCGATTGCTGGAGCGTCAATTACCACTGCCCAGCATGAAGATCCTTTTAATGAAGCGCAACGCTATGTGATCTATGCAAAATTACAGGGAGCCCAAAAATTAATTCAGTTTCATGATGAAGCCTGGGACGAACTTTGGAAAAGTGATATTGAAATCCAGGGTGATCAAGCAAGCCAGCGTGATATCCATTCCGCCATGTACCATTTATATTCTTTTGTAAGGGGCGGAACTGCGTATAGCCCGTCACCAATGGGTTTGAGCGGGCTAGGATACAATGGCCATGTTTTTTGGGATGCAGAATTGTGGATGTTTCCTGCTCTCCTGGTTTTGCATCCTGAAATGGCAAAGAGCATGCTCGAATACCGTTTTGAAAGATTAAAGGAAGCACAACATAATGCTTTTGCACACGGGTATAAAGGCGCAATGTACCCATGGGAAAGCGCCGCCAGTGGAAATGAAGAAACGCCGGTATGGGCTTTGAGCGGGCCTTTTGAGCATCACATAACTGCTGATGTAGCCATCGCAGCATGGAATTATTTTTCGGTAACGCAGGATACTTCATGGCTTCGCGAAAAAGGATTTCCGATGATAAAAGAATGCGCGGATTTTTGGGTGAGCCGTGTGGAAAGAAACGGCCCGGGACATTTTGATATTAACAACGTGGTTGCTGCGGATGAGTGGGCAGAGAACGTAGATAATAATGCGTTTACCAATGCCGCTGCAAAAGCGAATCTTCAATACGCAAAATGGGCGGCAGAGATTTTACATGAACCTGTTGATACAGACTGGATATTTGTAAAAAACAATATCCCGATCCTGAAACTGGCAAATGACGTTACCTCAGAATATGCTGGTTATGATGGTAGAAAAATTAAACAGGCCGATGTAAATTTATTAGCGTATCCTTTAAAAGAAATTACTGAGGAAGCCCAAATAAAAAAAGACCTTGCCTATTACGAAGGTCGGGTGGGGGAAGGCTCTCCGGCCATGACGCACGCGATTTTTGCTATTTTATATGCACGCCTTCATGAACCCGAAAAAGCATGGAAAGCTTTTGAGGAAACTTATATCCCTAATAAACTGCCTCCATTTGGTGTGATGGCCGAAACTGCCGGTGGAACAAATCCTTATTTTGCAACTGGCGCAGGAGGATATTTGCAAAGTGTCCTTTTTGGTTTCGGAGGTTTGAATATTACGCCAAAAGGAATCGTGCAATTAAATACTTCATTACCCCAAAACTGGAAATCGCTTATCCTGACAGGTATTGGGAAAGAGAAAAAGACTTTTGTGGTAAAATGATTTTTTATGGAACAGTAAAGTCACTTTTAGCCAAAATTTTTATTTCGATTTAAAAGCTAATATGCCATTTAAAAATCCTGGCGGTGATTATTTTTTATAGAAAAAATAAAGTTTTTTTATTTTAACTGAAATCAGAATTAAATAGTATATTGCAATCCTATTATTTTAATTTGTAACGTTTGCTTTGAAAAAAATCACTGCGATATTTTTTCTCATTGTTTTTTCTTTCAACTGGTTTGGATACCGGCTGATGTATGATTTTATGCAAAGGCAGGCCAGTAAACAGTTAGAAGTTGCGTTGGATAATAATAATTATGATGAGTCACAATTGATAGAATTGAAAATCCCTGTTAATCTTCCTTATCAGACCAGTTGGTCGTCCTATCAACGCTACGATGGTGAAATAGAAATGAACGGGATTAAATACAAATATGTAAAAAGAAAACTGGCTAATGATACTTTGTATTTGAAATGTATTCCCAATACAAAAGAGATGAGACTGCAAACCGCCAAAAATGATTTCTTCAAAATAACCAATGATTTAACTCAAAATAAAAATCCTAAAAAAGCAGATAATACAAATTCTGTTTTAAAATATTTAACTGTATTTGATAGCTCTTCTTTTGGGGCCCGGATCGATTCGCCACTACCTGCGGATCATCAGTGGCTTTCTATACCAGACGGCAAATTACCATTTGCCACTCTGCTCTCTCCTGAGCAGCCTCCTGACCATACTGCCTGAAACAGGCTTTCACTAACGGCTTTTATCTGGCGTTCATCCATATTTTAATGGCAGTAAAATTGGTATAAATACCAGGCTCAAAATTCTTCCTTTTTCAAAGTAAAGTCACACGTGGGGCCAGTAAATCAACTTATTTATTGAATTCCTGTTTTCAAAAATCAATGATTCACGATCAGTGTAATTGAAATCCCTGAGCCAGGAATTAACCGATAAAAATCATAGTTGAATATTTCTTTTACAATTCAATAATTATTATCCGGAAAAAAAAGAGTGGATGTGGTATAGCGAAGTCAAAAATAGTAGGCAGGTAAAAGTGAATTTCCAGATGCTAAAAATTTTTCTTATATCAAGTAATACGGCCCTGTTATTCTTATCGGGGGTCTTTTTTAAAACACTAATACCAGTATTTCTTTGTTCTAAAAATTATTTGATTTTTTTTTAAAACTGAGTCAATGGGAAATTCTTTACATATAATGCAATCAAGAACTTACAGAAAAGAAGAGAAGGATTCTGCAACTTATTTTACTAATTCCGGTTTTCAATTGAAATTCCGGAACGAAGTTTTTCTTATATCAAGTAATACGGCCCTGTTATTCCTATCGGGGGTCTTTTTTAGAACACTAATATCAGTATTTTTTTGTTCTAAAAAAATTATTTGATTTTCTTTTAAACCGATTCAATGAAAAAAAATTCTTTACATATATTACAATCAAGAGCTTATAGAAAAGACGAGAAGGATTCTACAACTTATTTTACTAATTCCGGTTTTCAATTGAAATTCCGGAACGAAGTTTTTCTTATATCAAGTAATACGGCCCTGTTATTCCTATCGGGGGTCTTTTTTTAAAAAAGCTAAGATCGATATTTTTATTCATTTTGAAAATTTTAAATATTAAATGCCCTATATACCGTTAGAAGAGCATTTGCCTGGCATCACCGGACTATTGGAATACCGCAAAGATTCCGGGCAACCCATTCGTGAACTTACGCAAATCCTCATGCGTGGCAATTCTACACTCACAGAAGCAGAGCGCGAATTAATAGCCTCCGTGGTTTCCAATGGAAATCAATGCACTTTTTGTTCAACTGCACATTCTGCCACTGCCGATCTCTTAATCGGCGATCACGAAACTTCCCAAAAAGTAAAACAGGATATTGCTACCGCTCCTGTCAGTGAAAAAATGAAAGCGCTTCTTACTATTGCTTCTCTTACAAGAGAAAGTGGCAAAAAGGTTACTTCTGAAGTAATTGATAGAGCCAAAGCTGCCGGGGCAACAGACATTGAAATCCATGACACGGTGCTGATTGCGGCCTTATTTTGTTTGTACAATCGCTACGTGGATGGTTTGGCTACTGCTCTACCAGAGGAGAATAATTACTATAACAACTTAGCTGAGAGACTTGTTAACCATGGATACATGCGATTGCCCCAGGGGTATGATCATTTAAAAAAGAAGTAAAAAGCGAATGTTCAAAATTCACATTAAAGAAAAACAAAAAACTAAATATTTATTGCTTCACTGTAAAAAATAACAAATGCCACATATTAAAGTAGATGAAAACTTACCAGGTATAAGGGCTTTATTGGCTTTTAGCCCGGAAACTGCTGCTCCCATGGGTCAACTCGCAAACCTGATGTTGCGTAATAACGAAGGTTTAAGCATGCCGGAAAGGGAAATGATTGGTGCTTATGTTTCCTATCTCAACGATTGTTTTTATTGCGAGCAATCGCACAGTGCAATTGTTACCTGCTATTTGAATGATAACCATAAACTCATTAACCAGATTAAAGAAGATTACGGGCAAGCTGATATTTCTGATAAGATGAAAGCTTTATTAAGCATTGCAGGCAGTGTGACAAAAGGTGGCAAAAATGTAACCGAAAAACAAATTGAGAAAGCCAGAGAATTGGGTGCAACAGACCGGGATATTCACGATACAGTGCTCATCGCTGCTTTATTCTGTATGTTCAACCGCTATGTTGACGGGCTTGCGGCCAACACACCAACTGACATTTCGGGTTATATGCTAAGGGAAAAAGAAATTATGGAGCATGGCTATGGAAATCATGTTTTTGCATCCAAACAGCCCCTTTCTGAAAACACGGAAATATGAATTCGTCACACATTTTAAAAAAACAAAACAATGAGAAAAAAATTATATTTTTTTACAATTACGATGCTGGTGATCTTGTTTCATTCGTCGCTTTTTGCTCAAAACAAAACGGTGACAGGATTGGTAACAGCAGATAACAACAATCCTGTAAAGGGTGCGACAATAAGCATTAAGAATTCTTCGCAGGCAACTACAACTAATGCCGATGGAAGTTTTAAAATATCTGCTCCTAACAATTCCTTTTTGATCATAAGCGCTTCAGGTTATAAGACTCAAATCATTAGTATTGGAGGCGTTTCAGATGTACAAGTAAAATTGGCTGAGGATGTTTCAAGATTGGATGAAGTGGTGGTAACCGGCCTGGCGACATCAGTAAAAAGAAGGAACCTTTCAAATGCAGTCACCGTGATTGGTAACAGGGAATTGAACGGCATTGCACCCGCCCAGACATTTGATGCAGCACTTGAAGGAAAGATTCCCGGCGCCAATATCAACGCAAATTCCGGTGCGCCCGGTGGTGGCATTTCTGTAAAACTTAGAGGAGTAACTTCCGTATTTGGCAATACGCAACCGCTGTATGTAGTTGACGGTGTTTACGTAGATAACACGGCTACTTCAGCAGGATTAAATGCCGTAACCCTGGCTTCACCCGGCAGCTTTACTTCTAACCAGGATAATCCTTCAAGCCGCATTGCAGATCTGAGGCCCGAAGACATCGAAAGCATTGAGATATTAAAAGGCGCTTCAGCGGCAGCCATTTATGGATCAAGGGCAGCCGGAGGAGTAATAATCATAAATACCAAAAAAGGCAGGCAGGGAAGAACCAATGTTACCCTTTCACAGGATATCGGATTTTTAAGGCCGATCAAATTGCTGGGCGTTAGGCAATTTACAGCTCAAACTGCGGCAATGCTGCCGGGCGACTCAGCAATGCTGGTAAAAGCATTCCTGGATGCACAATCCAAAGGGGAAATTTATGATTATGAAAAAGAGATTTATGATCATACTCCTCTTACCAGTAACACACAGGTAAGCATGAACGGTGGAAATGAAAAAACAGGGTTTTATTTTTCGGCCGGCCACGAAAATGATGGGGGCATTGTGGATCGTACCGGGTATGAAAATACCAGCATCAGGCTGAATCTTAATCATAAAATCACCGATGGCATAAAATTAGGATTCTCAAGCAATTTTATCAATTCTTCTGCAGACCGCGGCCTTTTCGGCAATGATAACTCAGGCGCAACAATAGGAGTCACACTGGCATCTACTCCGGGTTTTGCACAATTGCATCCTGATGCCAATGGTAATTATCCAAACAATCCTTTTGCGGCCTCCAATCCACTGCAAACAATAGCACTGATGAAAAACAATGAATCTGTAAACCGGTTCATCATGGGAGCCAGCCTCGAAGCCATCTTGCAAAAAAGCAGCAGGAGTAACACTCAATTGATTGCCAGGGGCGGTTTTGATTTCTATAATTTACAGACGAATCTTTTATTTCCAGGCGTTTTACAATTTGAAACCGTTAATAAAGGGCAATCCATACAGGGATTTACAAAAAATTTAAACACGAATTTTATTCTTTCACTGGTAAACACTTTTGTTACCTCAGGTAATCTATCGCTAACAACATCAGCGGGAGTTACAGGAGAAACAGGTGATTATAACAATTTGCTGAACGTGGCTTCGCAAATCATCGCCGGGCAATCAAACATTGATCAGGCAGGGGCTTTAAGCGCAACACAAAATCGTAATAAATTTCTCAACAACGGTATCTTTATCCAGGAAGAAGCTAAGATCATCAATGCGATTTATCTGATCGCCGGATTACGTTTCGATCAGTCGAGTAATAACGGGGATGTTTCAAAATATTACCTGTACCCCAAAGCCGGCATCTCCTGGAATCTTACAGATATGGGCCTGGTTAAACAAGGTTTTTTTGAAAGTATAAAATTGCGTGCTGCGTATGGCCAGGCAAACAATGTACCCGCTTATGGAAGTAAATTCACGGCGTTTGGTATCTCTAATATTTCAGGATTTCCCGGGCTGCTGGTCAATTCTACTGAAGGAGAAGCAGGCATTAAACCCGAACGGCAAGAGGAATTTGAAACAGGAATTGATTTTAGTCTGCTCCAGGGGCGATTGGGTTTTGAATTAACCTATTATGCAAAAGATATTAATGATTTTCTTTTGCTGACTACACCGCCGCCATCTTCAGGATTTGCTCAGCAATGGGTTAATGCAGGCAACCTGACAAATAGGGGAGTTGAATTGGGAATGAATGCAAGGCCGGTAGAATCTTATAATATTGTATGGAATACCTCTGTAAATTTCTGGCTTAACCGGTCAAAAGTGACAAAATTGATTGTTCCTCCTGTTCAACTGGG
>JBIQMJ010000127.1:0-11482 GCA_044463445.1 Segetibacter koreensis | reverse complement strand
AAAATCATTGGAACTTCCATTAATAAAAATTCCGAATCGCTGTTGGCTTTAATGTTCACTTTATCAGTTTCCCAAATTCCATACCCATCACGCTTATTCAGTTTTTGTGTATCCACAGTGATATCCCCGTTCAAAACAAAAACATACAATCCACTGCCATTCTTTTTAAAATTATAGACAGTACTGAAATCTTTATCAAATTTCCCTAAATGAAACCATGCATTTTGATAAATCCAAACACCTTCATCATTTTTATCCGGTGAAAGAATTTGTTGCAATTTATTATGCCGGTCGTTTTCCTTCAATGAAATCTGATCATACCGTGGGGTCACATTTTTCTGGTTAGGGAAAACCCAGATCTGTAAAAATTTTACCGGGATCTCTTTATTTTTATTGTATTCACTATGATGAATGCCGGTGCCCGCGCTCATTACTTGTATGTCTCCTTGTTTAATTACAGTAGTATTTCCCATGCTGTCTTTATGTTCCAAATCGCCTTCCAACGGAATAGAAATGATTTCCATATTATCATGAGGGTGGATCCCAAATCCCATACCGCTACTTACTGTGTCATCATTTAAAACGCGCAAGGCGCCAAAATGAACTCTCTCAGGATTTTGATAGTTTGCAAAACTAAAAGTATGATAACTGTTCAGCCAGCCATGATTAGCATGGCCACGCGTGTTTGCTTTGTGCAGAATTGTTTTTGCCATTATTTATTTATTTACTGGTTAATAATTTTTTATATACACAAAGTTGGCTCAATAATGCATTTTTTACAATGATGTAGAATAAGAATAATTGTTGATATAGATTAAGAAGGCTTCAATCTAAATAGAAAAAAAGTAGAGGAAATTATGAAGAAACTAAAGGAAAATGGCTGGCATATTTCATGATAAAAAATCAAAACAGAAATATGAATTATTTATCAGTTTACTGCATTAGCAAATCAGACAATTATTTATCCTAAATTAATTTCTGTATTGTCGCCGATATTCAGTGAGCGCGTTTCGCCAATTACTTCTGTGTCATTGCCAATTAAAGAATCATCCAGCATCACATCGTATAATTTTGAAAAAGAGCCAATGATGGAAGCTTTGATAATCGAAGAATGAACGATTGTATTTTCACCCATCGCTACATGAGGCCCGATGATTGAATTTTTTATATCACATCCTTCAGCGATGCTCACCGGCGGAATAAAAATCGTATTTTCAAAATTATTAGGCTCCGCTATGGAGCCTCCGAATTTTTGCAACAAAATAGAATTGGAAGCTAAAAGCGATTCTTTCCTGCCACAGTCAAACCAGTTTTCTACTTTAAAAGATTTAAAAATCTCCCCACCGGCTATCATACATTCAAGCGCATCGGTAAGATTAAATTCATCATGGCTTTTAATGCCATTTGTAATAATTTTAGAAAGGCAACTGTATAATAATTTTGAATTCTTTATTTTATATAGTCCTACCAGCGCCATGTTGGATTTAGGAATAGCAGGCTTTTCCACTACTTTGGTAATAATTCCATCATCATTGATCTCAGCCACTCCAAAATCGCGCGGATCATCTACCTTTTTTACGCCCAGCATGGAATGAGGGGAAGAAAGGATTTTTTTGATATCATATTCGCAGATCGTATCGCCTAATGTAATGAAAACCTCATCATCATTCACTAATTTTTTAGTAAGATCCACTGCATGAGCGGTTCCCTTCCTGATATTCTGAAATATAAAATGGCAGGTGAGGTTGGGATATTTTGTAGTGATGTAATCCTGAATTTTTTCACCCAAATAACCCACAATAAAAATAAATTCATTAATTCCCGCTTCATGCATCTGATCCACATTAATGCTCAATATCGTCTTGCCGGCCAGTGGGATCAGCGCCTTTGGCTGAGTATACGTGTGTGGCCGTAATTTAGTACCAGCGCCCGCTACAGGAATAATAGCCTTCATGAATCTGTAAATTTATCAACCCTTATTTTATAAAGGGATGTGAATATAGTAAATGTTTCCCAATCAGCTTTTCGCTTTCAGCATTCAATTTTTCTTTAGTAGGTTTGCGCAAAATTTCCATTTAATGCCAAAAGACACAAAAATATTTGATATCATCAATAAAGAATTAAACCGCCAGCGCGAAGGAATTGAATTGATCGCTTCAGAAAATTTTACTTCTGCTGAAGTAATTAAAGCGATGGGAACCGTGCTCACCAATAAATATGCAGAAGGCTATCCGGGACGACGATATTACGGCGGTTGTGAATTTGTGGATGAATCGGAACAGTTGGCAATTGATCGCGTGAAACAAATTTTTAATTGTGAATATGCAAACGTTCAACCACATAGTGGTGCTCAGGCAAATTTTGCGGTTATGTTTGCCGTTTTAAAACCAGGAGATAAAATTTTAGGATTAGATCTAAGTATGGGCGGGCATCTGACTCATGGTTCGCCGGTAAATTTTTCCGGTAAAATTTATGAGCCGCATTTTTATGGAGTTGTCAAAGAAACCGGCTTAGTGGATTACGATATGCTCGAACAAAAAGCAAAAGAAATAAAACCCAAAATGATCATTTGCGGCGCATCAGCCTATAGCCGCGACTGGGATTATGAGCGTATCAGAAAAGTGGCAGATGAAGTCGGCGCCTTTGTAATGTGCGATATGGCACATCCTGCAGGATTGATCGCCAAAGGATTATTGAAATCTCCTTTTGAACATTGCCATTTCGTAACTTCTACCACCCATAAAACCTTGCGTGGTCCGCGGGGTGGGATCATTCTGATGGGAAAAGATTTTGAAAATCCCTTTGGCCTGAAAACACTGAAAGGCGAAATAAGAATGATGAGCCATTTGCTGGATATGGCCGTTTTTCCCGGCTCACAGGGTGGACCGCTTGAACATATCATTGCAGCAAAAGCTGTTTCTTTTTATGAAATTTTGAGTGAGGATTTTACGACTTATGCCAAACAAATACAGCTAAATGCACAGGCGATGGCTAAAGCATTTAATTCAAAAGGTTATGATTTAATCAGCAACGGAACAGATAATCATTTAATGCTGATTGATCTCCGCAATAAAAATATTACCGGTAAAAAAGCTCAGGAAACACTTGACAAAGCATCTATAACTTTAAACAAAAATGCCGTTCCTTTTGATGATAAAAGTCCGTTTGTAACTTCCGGAATCCGCGTAGGTGTACCCGCAATTACAACGCGCGGCCTGAAAGAAAATGATATGCAAACAATAGTGGATCTGGTTGACAAAGTTTTAATGCATCTTGATGATGAAAAAACAATTGCATCTGTAAAAAGTGATGTGAAAGAATTTATGAAAGAGTTTCCGTTGTATCCTGAATTGGGATAAGTTGATATTTTCTATTGTAAAATATTTGTGTTTACTTTCGTACAATAAATATTTATCATGATACAACGTGTACAAACTATCTGGATGATATTGGCAGCCATCGCTGTTTTTTTGACTATTAAATTTTCTTTCTATAGTGGTACTCTTGCTATTCAAAATGGCGCAGATATGGTCACAACAATGGCCACAGACGGTAGTTATCATTTGGTAAAAGCTACTGATAATTTTTTAATCCTTATTTTGACAAGCGCTCTTGGAACCGGCATTATCATCAATGTTTTTCTGTTCAAGCACAGAAGCATTCAAATTCGTATTATTATTGCAGCCATACTGATGGAGTGCCTTATCATTTTTCTCTATTTTAGAGAAACCGAAAAATACACACAAGGGAATTTTAATATTTGGGCCATCCTCCATATTCTTATTATTATCTTTCTAATTATGGCTTCGCGTGGAATTTACAGGGATTCGAAATTGGTAAAAGAAAGTAACAGGTTGAGATAAATGTATGATGTATTATTTTTTGATGTATAATTTCAAACAATCAGACATCTCACATCCAACATCAGACATCCTAAATCAAACATATTTTCCTGTCCAGCTTTCTTTCACCTTTTTTAATCCTGCCGGAACTCCTGCATAAACCAGGTTTCCCCCTTCATCACCGGCATCAGGGCCCAGGTCAATGACCCAATCTGCAGATTTGATTACGTCTGTATTATGTTCAATAACTATAATAGAATGCCCTTGTTCTATTAATGCATTAAAAGAAGAAAGCAATTTTTTTATGTCATGAAAATGAAGCCCGGTAGTAGGCTCGTCAAAAATAAAAAGCAGGTTTCCCTGGCCTTTCCCTTTTCCTAAAAATGAGGCAAGCTTTACACGTTGGGCTTCTCCGCCGGATAAGGTGTCGGATGATTGGCCTAATTTAATATATCCCAAACCTACATCCGCCAGTGGACGAAGCTTTTTGGCGATTTCTTCTCCGGTAATTTCATTTTTCTTTGAAGAAGATTTTTCCTTTGAAAAAAATGAAATGGCTTCATCCACGCTCATTTCGAGCACATCATAAATACTTTTATCATTGTATTTTACTTCCAGCACTTCTTCTTTAAATCTTTTTCCATGACATACATCGCACACCAAGTGAACATCCGCCAAAAACTGCATTTCCACTACCTGTTCGCCTTCTCCCTTGCAGGCATCGCATCTTCCTCCATCTACATTAAAGGAAAAATGTTTGGGCTGATATCCGCGGATTTTGCTTAATGGCTGTTTGCTGAACAACTCGCGTATTTCATCATAAGCTTTGATGTAAGTTACTGGGTTACTGCGTGAAGATTTTCCAATCGGGTTCTGGTCAATCATTTCAATTTGAGAAATAAAATCAATATCGCCGGAAATACCTTTACTTAATCCCACTTTCTCTGCAAATTCCCCTTTTATTTTTTTTAATGCAGGAAATAAAATTTGTTTTACCAAAGTGGTTTTTCCACTTCCACTAACTCCGGTCACTACACACAATACATTTAAGGGAAAAACCACATCAATATTTTTCAAATTATTTTGCCGCGCTCCTTCCACTTTTATAGAACGATTCCATTTGCGAATATTTTTTGGCGGCTCAATTTTTAATTCTCCTTTCAGATATTTTCCGGTAAGGCTTTCCGGATTTTTGACAATCGAATTATAATTTCCTTCTGCAATTATTTCTCCTCCGAGATGGCTTGCCAGGGGGCCCATATCAATAATGTGATCCGCTTTCCTCATCATCATTTCATCGTGTTCCACCACTACAACCGTGTTATCAAGTTTTTGTAAATTCTTTAAAACCTCAATCAGATTTTCGGTGTCCCGGGAATGCAAACCGATGGAAGGTTCATCCAAAATATACAATGAATCGGTAAGATTACTTCCAAGGCTGCGTGTAAGCTGAATGCGCTGGCTTTCACCACCGCTCAATGAATTGGCTAACCTGTTTAAAGTCAGGTATCCCAAACCCACCTCTTTCAGAATTCTTAACCGCGTATTTATTTCGATCAGAATTCTTTTGGCTACAGTTTGGTCAAATTGCGAAAGTTCTATTTCTTCAAACCATTTCTGCAAATCTTTTACCGGCATTTCACAAAGTTCACCGATGTGTTTATTGCTCACCTCCACATACAATGCTTCCTTCCTTAAACGATAGCCATTACACTCTGTACAAATCGTTTTTCCGCGATAACGGCTGAGCAAAACACGGTATTGAATCTTGTATAAATTCTGTTGAACTTCTTTGAAAAAATCATTGATGCCTTCAAAATATTCGTTGCCCGTCCACAACAAATTATATTGAGCAGTGGTAAGATCAATGACGGGTTTATGAATGGGAAAATCAAAATGCCTGGCGGATTTTATTAATTTTTCTCGGTATAATCCAGATTTTTCTCCGCGCCAGGGAGCAATGGCATTTTCATAAACGCTTAATCTTTTATCAGGAAAAACCAAATCAGGGTCTATGCCCAGCACCAAAGAAAAACCACCACAAACCGGGCAGGCGCCATAGGGATTATTGAAAGAAAATAAATTAGGAACCGGCTCTTCAAATTTGATTCCATCCAGTTCAAATTTATTGGAAAAATGTAAATGATCTTTTCCATTTATTTCAAGTACCACCTCGCCTTCACCTTCATAAAAAGCAGTATTGACAGAATCCGCGATGCGGTGATTGTCGTCTTCATCAAAATCTTTTTTTACCAACCGGTCAACCAAAACATACACGGTTTTATGAGCAAAAAATGAAGCTAAATCTTTTTCTTCTTCCAAATCTTCAATGCGTATTATTTGCAACTCCCCTCTTTTGGAGGGGCTGGGGGAGGCCGCCAATCTTGAAAATCCTTTCTGCATCAAGATGTGCAATTCTTCTTTCAAATCTCTATGATGCATTTGCCTGAAAGCAACTAATAATAATACTTTATCGCCATTCTTTAAATTATTAATCGCATTTACAACATCCGTTACATCATCTTTTTTCACTTCTCTTCCTGAAACAGGCGAAATCGTTTTCCCGATTCTTGCAAACAACAGACGGAGATAATCATAAATTTCTGTCATGCTGCCCACCGTAGATCTTGGCGTTCGGGTAACCACTTTTTGTTCAATTGAAATTGCCGGGCACAACCCCTTGATAAAATCAACGTCGGGTTTATTCATCCGGGCCATAAACTGCCTGGCATAAGCGCTCATGCTTTCAGCATAGCGTCTCTGGCCTTCTGCAAACAAAGTGTCAATGGTCAATGAAGATTTCCCCGATCCGGAAACGCCGGTAACCACGATCAATTTATTGCGCGGAATTTCAACATCAATATTCTTAAGATTGTGTACCCTTGCGCCTTTAATAAAAATATTATTTGAATTGACGGTCTTTATTCTCGTTGGGGAAATTGTTTTTTTATTCATTTCAGGATGGCAAAATTAGTGAATAGTAATTTTACGGCGAGGATTAAAAAGTGGAAGTGCGCGGTTTTTAAAGTGGAAACGCTCGATTTTTTTAAAATGCTGAAAAAGATTAGCATTTTATTTGGAAGTGTAATTTATTCTTATAATTTTGGTATTCCAATTTTCCAGAAAAAATGAAAAGCCTTCTGCTCTCGCATTAAGTTGTATCATCGTTTTCTCCTAAATTGGAACTTACACAATATCCCTAAAATCTAAAACTCGAAACAAGGTTATGAAAACCATGAACAGTTTAACCGACCCGCAATTGATCCACCTTTATCTTGACGGAGACAGCGATGCCCTATCCATTCTTGTAGAACGTCACAAAGACAAAATCTTCACTTCTATTTACTTATTAGTGAAAGACAAATTTCTTGCTGAGGACATTTTCCAGGACACTTTTATCAAAGTAATTGACACTATAAACGGTGGACGTTACAACGAAGAAGGAAAGTTTTTACCATGGGTGATGCGTATTGCACACAATCTTTGTATTGATTATTTCAGGAAAGTGAAACGCTCACCAACTATCAAAACCAGCACCGATCATGACATTTTTGAAGTGCTTAATTTTTCTGAAGCCGGAATGGAAGAAAAAATGATCCAGGGTCAAAGCCATGACAGGGTAAGAAAAATGCTTGACATGCTTCCTGAAGATCAGAAAGAAGTAATCGTGATGCGCCATTTCGCAGATCTTAGTTTTAAAGAAATAGCCACTATCACTAATTGCAGCATCAATACGGCGCTTGGCCGGATGCGCTATGGCCTGATCAACCTGAGAAAAATGATGATTGAAAAACAAATTGCTTTATAACCACTTCTGAAACCACACTGGTACAGATCCCTTTACAAAATGAAGGGATTTTTTTTGCAGAAAGGTGAAGAATACGAATTGCAATTATTTATTGGTTTACTATCTTCCGCCCCAATCTCACCATCTTTTTTAAAAGATTTTATCCTTTTTAAGAAGAAAACAGGATTCCGGTAAAATTGTTGTTTTACTGCTTCCGGTTCAGGAATAGAAAAGAATTAATTAATTGAGAATAGCTCTTTAAAAACTTTTCGGCCATCTGTATTGCCCAAAAAATTACTACAAGCTCTTTCAGGATGAGGCATCATCCCAAAAATATTTCGTTCTTTGTTACTGATTCCAGCAATGCTGTGTATGGATCCGTTGGGAGAATGATCGATGTGTATTTCACCTTTTTCATCACAATAACTATAAATTACCTGGCTGTTCTTTTCAATGTCTTCCAAATCCTTCTCTTTTGCATAAAACCTGCCTTCGCCATGCGCTACCGGAATTTTTAAGATCTCACCGGTGTCCGGGTTTTTGATAAATGTGTTTTTACAAACAAATTTCATTTGTGCATTTTGTAATAAAACGCCCGGAAGCAATCCACTTTCACAAAGCACCTGAAAACCATTACACACTCCAAAAACTTTCCCGCCTTTGTTGGCAAATTCAATCACGCTTTGCATCATTGGGCTGAAGCGTGCTATGGCCCCGCATCTGAGGTAATCTCCAAAACTAAATCCTCCGGGAAGAACAATACAATCTGAGGTGCTGAACATGGACAGATCTTTGTCTTTATGCCATAAGATGATCACTTCCTGGTTAAGATCTGCCTGTAGTGCATTGATCATATCCCTATCACAATTTGAGCCCGGAAAAACTACTACACCAAATTTCATTTGTACGTTTTTATTTTAATGCAAAATTAAACATTCCACGCCTCTTATTTTTTGAAATACTGCATATAAATTGCAAAACCTACCATCAGCCAATGCAGGGCCATTGATACCCACCTGACACGGGGATAATAAAAAGCGCTACCGATGAAAGCCGAGGCGGGCACCAGCGCCAATAACCAATAGCTGAAATTTTGACTGTAGATAATAAAAGGAATTCCAATACAAATAAGCAGATACAATAACATTTGACCCCAGTTTTTTCTTACCTGCAATACCTGCTTGCTCATAACAGACTGCACAAAAAATGATCCTACGAGTGCCATCAATACAATCAAACCAATTCCGGCCCATTCATTATAAAACCAGTTGAGTCTAAGTCCTGAAAATCCCAATCCCGAAAAACTGAATGAATATAATTTGTTAGTTAAAAAAAGCCACGCAAATAGAAAATACCAGGGTATAAGAACCCCAATTATAGCAATAAGCCATTCTGCCACTTTGGGCGGCCGGGTAATAAGGAGAGAAAGAATTACAAACAGGACAAATGCAATGGAAGGAAGATAAAGAAAAGAGGCGATTCCGATGGTTAAGCCCACATTAAAAATTGTTCCTTTGGGTTGACGATGATTATTAAGATTGCTCATTTTAGACCAAACCCAAAGAAAGATTGAGCTGACAATTAAAGGGGCGCTTAACACATTCCATTCCGGGAAAAAGGAAGTAATTAATAAATAACTCATTGCCGGCAAAAAATTGGGCTTTTGCATCATCCGGCGGCTGATAATAATTTGGTTTAAAGCTACAGCCTGGAAAAAAAGTAATAAATAAGTTATAAGAAAATAGGACTTTGGAAATTCATCCAGGTAGGGTTTGATGGCACCCAGGATGTCATAAAACAAAAAACCGTCAGATGGATGAATCGCAGGAATTAGAGGATGCGAAAGCCATGCAAATTTTAAAAGAATTCCGTATACAAAAAGCAGGAAAGTATTAAGTGGATTATTGGTCCTGAAAATTCCTGTCACAATAAATGGTTAATTGAAAAGCAAAAATAAAAAATTAAACCTGTTTTCCATAGAAAAGCAGTTTACATCTTATCATTAAGGAAATTCAATTTTAGCAAATGCAATATAATTTCTGTAAATACAAGGAATAATAATTTGTGTAGCGCTTACCTGTTTGCCATAACGCGGCATAAATTGATAACCCCGGTCAAGAGTTTTAAACGGAGGATTGACGGTGATTTTCCCGGAACCTGAAACACTATGATCTACCAGAAGGAAGGTCCGCCTTTCCAATGAATTGAAAAGAAAATGCATCTGAGCGCCGGTAAGCATAATTACATAAGAAAGAAAATTATCAGTTTCATCATCATACTGGCTTTTGTTGATTACAGTTGCCCAATCTGTTTTGCCTGTTTTGTCCATATCCAGAACCAGGATGTTATTGTAATAATAGCGGTTCTGTCCCCTGGAATTATAATAAGGATAGCGGCCATAGTATCCATATGAATAGGGAGAATACATATAATAATTGTAAGGCGAAAAAGATGGGTAACCGTACAAATAATCGTAACGGTTCCAGGGGCTAAAACGGGACTGGGAATAATAATCTTCTGCGGTTAAAAAGAAGCCCCCATCTTTTTTCAATATCACATCACGGATGAAAAAATTATTCAGAGCCAGTTTATTATTACCATTTGATTTGGCAACGGAGCGTACAGAATCCCCCAAATTTTGAAACACCTGTGTAATGATAGTTTTATTATCGATATCCCAAACTGCGGTATAAACGCCTTCCACATTGCCACGTTTTTTTTCATAGTACAGTGAGTTGATGATATAATGTTTATTCAGGTTATCAATTTTTAATTTAATGGCATCCAAATAGTTTCCTGAAAGATCAAACGGGTTTAAAACAAAGTTGTCATCGTTTTCTTTTTTGGTGATCAAGGTCAGATCCTGGATGAATTCTTTGGTTGTGGATTTATTTCCTTTGGTAAAAACAAAATTTCCTTCGTTGTCTACATAAAAATCGCTGAACAAATCCTTCCTGTCATCAAAATTGGTAGGGATCCGTGATTTATGAATAAGTTGCAAACTGTCATTAAACAAGAGAGTGGTGAAATTAAAATTTCCGTTTTTCCTCTGAATCTTATAAATCATGATTCTGGACTTGTCTTCGCTGTAAATAGTACTGTAAATTTTATTGTCGGCAAAGAAATTGATATGGGTGGTGTCCAATTCTATCGGATCATTCAATAATTTTCCTTCTTCATTTATTTTTACTGCCACACAATAGATGGTGTTTCGCTTTTGATATTGATATATCAGCCATGCAAAATCCGGGTAAGAAACAAAATCCACATTCAACGTATTGTCTGGCATAAACTGAAGATCTACCCGGTTTAATAATTTCATAGAATTATCATAACTGCAAATCGCATATCTGTTCCTGATATTTTTATAGATCAAAAAATTATCATGAATTTTTCCGATGATCTCAAAATCAAGGGATCTTGAATCCTGAGACTCAGGCTGGGAATAAGTAATTTGCTGAGAAAAGGAGGTATTGCTAATGGTAATTAAAATTAAAAATATAAGAAGATTTTTCATACTTTGCCTTTAAATTTCTGTTTTATCTGTTAAGGTGCTTTTGCCAATTTTGTTGTATAAAGCTATACTAATTTATTAAAAATAAGCGTGTAGGAATGTCAATGTTTTATTAACTCTTTCATGGCCCTTACCAGGGAAAAATACAAACTTATCAATTTGAGATTCTAATTTCAGTAAAAAATAATGGCAATCATTTTAATTTCCGGAGGTACAGGATTAATTGGATCCCATTTGACTCATCAGCTAATCAACAGAGGCAATGAGGTAGTTATTCTTACCCGGAAAAAAGAAAAAAAATCTGGCAATCCAAAAATCTCTTATAGTTTTTGGAATGTA
>JBIQMJ010000126.1:5909-11490 GCA_044463445.1 Segetibacter koreensis | reverse complement strand
CGCCCTTTTCGACCGATTGCATGATCAGGTCTTCGGGCAAAAGCTGGTAATAATAATTTTCGGTATTTGTGATCAGGTCATTAAAATATTGTTTGGCCTGCGTTCTGCAGGAACCTTCAGTGATTGGAAAAGCATCCATTGGAAAAGTTTTAAGAAAGTGATGGAGAGGTGGATTGAATTAATAAAGCAGAAAGAAAATACTTCTTTCTAAAAATATCTGCAAAAGAGTAAAGTAGCCATTTTTAAAGGCAAGGAGAATTAGCGGCAAGAGCCTGCATTAAACAGCAATAGCTGTTGGAATTGTCGTTAAAGATTTTGGAAGGATAATCCGGCCTCATATTGCAATATGAGAGGCAAAGAAAGACAAATTCCCGGAATTGAACAATTATTTTAAAGTAGATTTTACCTAAACTGGTCTTTGTTTTTAATGGAGATGGCCAGAACTTGTTATAAAGCGGGAGGGATGAAATATAGCGGCGCCGTCGGTTACTTTGGGGGTAAAGGTTAGAAATTATAAGATTAAACTCTGGTTTAATTGTGTAATATCTTGAAGGATACAGATACACATTACACAAAGCCATGCGCATATCTGCACAGATGCGGTCTGGGAGTATGGCGTGTGGGGACCCCCTGCTATTCTTAGAATGTTCAAATAAAAAAAGAGGTTGCTGGGGCTGACCAACCGGACGTATGCTGTTTTCTACCGGATTATTATCAATGTTTAATTTTCCATCGCCTGTATAGATTATTAGTTCGGACCATCTTTCAATGCTATAGCCCAATGCTTTGCCAATCGTGCTTTTAGGTAATGATGTGATGTAAGTATCTTTCATCCACTTTCCTAATGACTCCAATATTGGCAACGCTTCTGCCTGACGCAACTGCAGAGTTTGATCGGCAGTTAACCGCTCTTCTTTTGCTTTTCGCTCTATGGCATACAGCAATCCGATTTGCTGTAGCGCGTATTCAGCAATCCCAACATTATTCGAATTGTCAAATCTGATTTGAAAGTCCGGTCTGTTTATAATAGGCAGCCTCATCGCATAGAAGCTCATATCTGTATATGTTTTGTTGCTTACAAGTGTATAAAGAGTTGGAAAGAAAACTCAAAGAATCAGAAGCAAATATCAGTGCTGCTAAAGCCCTGGAAATAGCAGAAAACATTCTTTGAGATACAAGTCGAATCACCGATAACAAAAAAGAAAGTAAAAAAACGCTTTTGCTTATCGATGAGCAAAAGTATTTGACCGGTTTATTCAATTTTTAAATTGGGTGTCCCAGCGCGGAAGTCAGGAAAAAAACGTACATGACAGTAAAACATTGCAACCGGCTATTGAGCAACAGCAAAGACTTACAGGCATCACTCTTAAAAATAATTTTGTTGACAGAGGCTATCGTGGAGTAAAAGAAGTTTTAGGAACAAAAATTATTATCCCCGATTCACCAGGGCAGCAAAAGAAAAGAATGATGAACAAGTGGAAACAAGGATATCCACTTTTATTTTTGTTCCGTTTTTTTCAAACTATTTATTACTTTATTAAAACAAAATATTTTCCACCCTTCGGTTCTTTAAAACTTCAATTGGTTTTTAAGGGTTGACTATCAGAGTGTTTTCAATTCCAGTCCGGATCAATTTTTCCCGGATATAATTCCAGCGCTTTTTCCAGGCAATCCATGGCATAATTGATCGCTTCCACATTCAACACATAAGCCAATCTTACTTCTGCTTTGCCAAGGCCTTCTGTTCCGTAAAAACCTGTACCAGGAGCCAGCATTAATGTGGCCCCGTTGTAGTCAAAAGAATTGAGAAGCCATTGGCAAAACTTATCTGCATCATCAATGGGCAACGAGGCCATCGCGTAGAAAGCTCCCCCCGGATTAGGACAAAAAACGCCAGGTATTTGGTTGAGCCTTTTCACAATTGTATCTCTTCGACGCTGGTATTCTGCTTTTATTCCGGTAAAATAATTAACAGGAAGACCCGCTGCAGCCTCTCCAAGAATTTGTCCGAATCCGGGCGGGCTTAATCTTGCCTGGGCAAATTTCATCGCGGTCTGTATCACTTCTTTATTGTGAGTGATAAGAGCGCCAACCCTTGCTCCGCAGGCGCTGTATCGTTTACTGATCGTATCTAATAAGATCACATTTTCTTTCACATCTTCCAGTTGCATCGCGCTGAAATGTGTTCCTTCGTAACAAAATTCACGATAGGCTTCATCAGAAAACAAAAAAAGCCCGTGTTTTTTGATAATGGATTTTAGCACTTCCAGTTCTTGCCGGCTGTATAGATATCCGGTAGGATTGTTGGGATTGCAAATCAAAATTCCTTTCGTTTTGGAAGTGATCAACTTTTCAAATTCTCCAACAGGTGGCAGGGCAAACCCGTTTTCGATAAAGGAAGTGATAGGTTTAATGGTGATGCCTGCAGAAACGGCAAACCCATTATAATTGGCATAAAACGGTTCGGGTATGATCACTTCATCGCCCGGATCAAGGCAGCTCATAAAGCTAAATAAAATGGCTTCGCTTCCGCCCGTGGTTACGATAATTTCATGATGATCTACCTTGATTGCAACAGATTGATAATATTCAACTAATTTTTTCCTGTAGCTTTCATTCCCCGCGCTATGACTGTATTCTAAAATTTTAAAATCAGATTTGCGCACTGCGGCTAAAGTTTCCGGGGGAGTTTCTATATCGGGTTGTCCTATATTTAAGTGATAAATTTTAATTCCTCTTTTTTTTGCTTCTTCAGCAAAAGGAACCAATTTACGAATGGGAGAGGCGGGCATTATTTTGCCACGATTACTTATTGATAACATCCAACAAAGATAGTTGTTGTTTCTCTTTTTGCTTCATACCCTTGAGGTAGATGTTTTTTATTTTCAGATAAAAAGATGGTGGTTTTTTGTTCAGGTTTTATAACCGGAATTAAGTAATTTTAATGTTCCGGCTCTTAAATCTGTTTTTGAATATCAAGGCCTGATTTTTATATCCAAAGAAAACCAGCATCTTACCAACTGCTTAAAAAATTGTCCTTATGAAAAGAAAGGTCAATCTTAAAGTAGATTTTGTAGATTGCTGTATATGTGAACATTCAACAGCAAAAGTAATTGGCTGTGGTGAGGATTATGAATACCACACTTCAGATGACCTGTTTTACGCCCTGCAATGCGATAGCTGCTCCCTGGTGTATTTGAACCCACGCCCTTCAGTTTCAGAATTTCAAACAATTTATCCATCTAATTATCATGCCTTTGATTTTTCTCCAAAAAAATTTGGTTTTGTATATAAGGTAAGAGCACGGTTAGAAGCCAATCGGGCTTTGAAAAGATGCGCTTCTTTAGGTAATGGAGCGCGTATTTTAGATGTGGGTTGCGGCGATGCATTTCATTTAAAACTTTTGCAGAAGTACGGTAACAAAACATGGAATTTAGAAGGAGTTGATCTGGATGAAAGAGCTGTGAAAGAAGCGTCGAAATCGGGGATAAAAATCCATTTAGGAACAGTAGAAGAAATACCCTTGCCTAAAGAAAGTTATGATATGGTTTTCCTTATTCAAACCATTGAGCACGTAGAAAAACCCGTGAGCATTTTAGCCGCCATTTACGATCTTTTAAAACCTGGCGGGAAATTAGTGGTGGTAACCGACAATACAGATTCGTATGATTTTGGTTTTTATAAAAGAAGGTATTGGGGGGGCTATCATTTTCCACGTCATTGGAATTTGTTTAACCGAAAATCATTTCAATTATTGGCGCAAAAAACAAAGTTTGAAGTAGCGGATATTTCGACCATTGTAAGCCCGGTAAACTGGGTTTACTCGATTCATAATTCTCTCGTTGGAAAGAAAAAACCAGAATGGCTCATTAAAAAATTTACACTGCAATCATCGTTTTCCTTGTTTGTCTTTACCGTTATTGATTTTGTGTTACAAAAGTTTGGGAAAGGAGCCTTGTTACAGGCTACTTTAAAAAAACCAGTTTAAAAAATATATTAACTAACCAAAAATGAAAATAATATGAAAGAATTTCCCAATTTAAAGAATATGCATAAGCCTGTTGCAATTATTGGAGGTGGGATTGCAGGCTTAACCGCTGCTAATTTTTTGAAACAAAAAAATGTTCCCTTTATTCTTTTTGAAGCGGGCGACCGGATTGCAGGTCTTGCAATGAGTTTTAAAGATGACAATGGATTTAGCAATGATTTCGGCGCACATTTTATCACCAACAGGCTGGCAAAGGCGATTGGTGTGGAGCATGAATGCAAAACCGTAAAATATTATGGAGAATCTGTCTGGATTAAGGGCAAAAGTTATAGTTATCCATTTGGACTTATTGCCCTACCGCGTATCTCATTAAGCTTTTTGCAGAATAAGCTAAAATTTGATAAAAGCAGAAACTCCGTTAAATCAATTGCAGATTTGTTCAGAAAAAGATATGGAGAATCTTTGGCGAATGAAATTGCGCTTCCTTTAATTGAAGCATGGTCTGGTGCCCCTTCTGATAAACTTTCTCCTGCTATTGCAGACAGTTTACCGAAAAGTATTTTAAATACTCTTTATTTGAAAATGGCGAGCAAAGTCACCGGTCGCGCAGTCGCCTGCGGATACAACCGCGAAAAGCCTGAAGTTGCTTCAGTTTGGCATGTTTATCCAAACGGCGGAGTTTCGCGACTATGTTCCAAACTTGCGGAAGGCCTTGATGATTCGATCAGGCTTCAATCTCCCGTGCAGGAGATTATTGTGGAAAATGAGAAAGTGGTTGCAGTGAAGGTAAAAGATGAGACCATTGAAGTTTCAGCAGCGATAAGCACTGCCCCCGCAAACATTTTATCAAAAATGGTAAAGGGTACTGATGCTTTAAAGGGAATTGAAAAATTTCGATTTCGCCCTATGCTATTTGTGAATCTGCGTTTCGACCAGGCAAATATATTACCGGATACAGTCGTTTGGTTTCCTGAACATAATTTCCCGTTTTTTCGTTTAACAGAAGTTACCCGTTCGATGCCCTGGCTCGCTCCGGAGGGTAAATCAATAATTACGGTAGATATTGGATGTGAGAAAAATGATGAATACTGGAATATGGACAGCGAAAAACTGATTAATCTTTGCCTTCAAAATCTAAAATCCATCATACCTGAAGCTGTGAACAAATTTATAGGGGCGACGGTTTTGCGAACACCTTTTGCTTACCCGGTTTTCCTCAATGAATATGAAAATGAAAGGCGTGAATTTGAAAAATCAACTAAAATTGAAAATCTTTTGAGCATTGGCAGAAATGGAGAATTTGCACATCGCTTCATGGAAGATGTTTATTGGCGCACCCGGGACAAGGTTGAAGGTCTTATCGAAGAACTACCTAATCGTGAAAAATATAGAAGTTACGCGGTGCTTGCTTCAAAAAAGCTTGTAAAATAAGATTATGGAATAGCTTTTTTAAATAAAGGGGGATCGTTCCCGAAAATAAAAAGGCTCTGAAAGTATGATAATCAGGGCTTTATTTTATCGATTTGTAACCCGTGAAACTCCGTTCATGAGAGCTGTTTTTTTAACCAGTTTTTTCCGGCAGTAGATTTCAAA
>JBIQMJ010000126.1:0-5809 GCA_044463445.1 Segetibacter koreensis | reverse complement strand
AACAAAGCCTTGAAAGGTTATGATCAAGGCTCTTTTTGTAGCACGTACGGGATTCCCTGCCTGACTGCGCCATGCAGGCAGGGAACCCGTGAAACCTCCGTTCATGAGAGCTGTTTTTTTAACCAGTTTTTTCCGGCAGTAGATTTCAAATATTTTTCTCTGATTCTGGCCGAAGTCCAATCAGGGTGATGTTCAGTAAAAATTATTTTCCAGGGTAAGTGGCCTTTTGTGTAGCGGTTTTTACCAGAGTTATGTTCGCTTAATCTTTTAACAGGATCTAAAGCCATCCCGACATAGGTTGCCTGATCTTTTAAACTTAATAGAACATAGACTGTTACCATAAAGAACAAAGCCTTGAAAGGTTATGATCAAGGCTCTTTTTGTAGCACGTACGGGATTCGAACCCGTGATTCCTCCGTGAAAGGGAGGCGTCTTAACCCCTTGACCAACGCGCCATTTTTGTTGAGGGACGGCAAAGATAACCTCAGGCAGTTTTGTTGCCAAATAATTTTCATTCTGACTCAGAAAAGACTACTGAATTAACCGACTGATTTTTAAAATTTGGGACAAGGAATTCCTTTAAATCCTGCCGGCTTTTTAATGTAAATAATAGAAATCTCCATTCCTCCGCGGCTTTGGGATCCGGCTTTTAAACTTGAAACGTTGATATCATAGGTGGCTCCTATGCGAAAGCCGGAAAATTCCAAACCTACATAGGGTATAATAGCATCATTTAAACGATACCACAGGCCTCCATAAACATTAGACGGTTGCTCAGATACTTTGTCAATCACAGCGGCTAAAGCGCCACCAACTACGGTTTCCGACGCCTTGTTCTGGTATTGATAAATTCCGCTGGTATGTAAAGTGAGAATATCTGAGACCGGGAAGTAGCCTCCGGCGCTGATAGTAGAGCGTGTAGCTATGTTCCAATAGGCTCCCTTGAAACTTTGATTGGGTCTGTTGATATGATACATGGAAGCGCCAATATAAAAATTATTGCTTTCGTCTGTTGACATGGTGTACAATAATCCTGCATTTACATCCAGGTAATTGACGTTAAGATTATTGGCATCAAACGTTTCCTGGGTTACTCCCGTAAATCCAAATGGAGTTAGCTGATCTTCAAAATACAATTTATTCCTGTCAAGCCGCTTTTGCCCGTAGGTTCCCTGAAAGCCAATTCCCAATTGCTTAAAACCATCTTCATCCAAAGATTTATGATAGGCAGTGGAGATGCCTAAATAATTGTTTTTAATTAATCCGGATCCCGCCTGGTCTGTGAGCGCCAAAATACCCACTCCCCAACGGTCAAAGTAGGGAAGTTTGTTTTTTAAAATATCAAAGTCAACGCTCAAAGTTGAAGTGGTATATACATTATTAAAAGCTGGCCACTGATTGCGATAGTTTCCCGCAATCCTTAATGTGCCATCAAACTTGCCCGTGAAAGCCGGATTTAAAGTAAGCGGAGAAGCAAAAAACTGGGAAAAATGAGGATCCTGTGCAGTAGCAGAAAAAGAAAGAGATAGTAACAGAGTTATAAAAAGAAATGTCCTTTTCATTTTTAAAGAGTTCAGATACTTAAAGATAAGTGAAGGTTTTGAGTTATTATCAGATAGCTAAAATTTATATTTATTAGAAATTAAATATTATGCTATTTTATAAAAAGAATAAAAGTAGAAAAATCAGGACACATTCTATAGCTCCTAAAAAAGTTTTTTAAATTTTAATTGTTCAGATGAAATTGCAGCAAAATAAAAATTCAATTTATTTCCTGCTCTACTGCCCGGCAAAGGTTTTACAACAGATTACCGGAGCCGTTTAATCCATTTCACTTTTTTAATAACAGAAGTTCTTTTTGTTAATGGAGAAAAAATTTTCTGCGGATAACCAAGAAAAAAAGTGCCAATGAGCTTGTCATCTTCTCCAAGATCAAAATAGGGCTTTGCTTTTTCCAGGTAAGTAATTCCCCCGGTTGAAAAATATCCGGCCAAGTTATAAGCAGTAAGCGAAAGATAAATGTTTTCAATGGCGCAAGCCACCGCAATAGTTTCTTCAACCTCCGGAATGGCGGTTGTTTCAGAACGTTTCATTGCAATTACGATCACATGAGAAGATAGCAAAGGATAATCCTGCAATTTTTTAAGTTTTTTTTCTTTGAAATTTTCTCCGGCAAATCTTGTGTAAATATGGGTTTGCAGATCCGCAAAATTTTCCAGGCCTTTTCCTGAAAATATGGTGAACCGCCACGGTTGGGTCAACTTATGGGTTGGGGCGCGGTTGGCATTTTCTAAAATTTGCCAAATAATATCATCAGGAATAATTTTTCCCTTTTCAAACTGCGGTGGATGAATACTTCGCCTGTTTTGAATGATTGAATTAAACTGTTCTGTATCGTATGTTTGTTCCATGGCATTCTTTTTTTTTGAGCGGCAAATTTACATTACACTCCATAAACTTAAAATCTCAAAAGAGAGTGGCCCGTTGATAAAAATAATTGCCTTCTTTATTTGAATTTTTAAACCAAAAGAAAAATAAGTTTTTTAAAAATTTATTTAATGCCTTAGAAAAATCTGTCCAATAAAAATGCTACTGAATTATTGGATTAATTACATTCTTACCGGCTTCTGATTTAGTTGTGTAAATTAGCGATATAATTTTTATGAATGTTTGAATTATTTTCAGAAAAAATCCGGCAACAAATTTCAATCACAGATGAAGAATTTGAATATTGTAAAACCCTCTTTATTCCAAAGAAATTAAGAAAAAGACAATATCTTTTGCAGGAAGGTGACGTGTGCCGCTATACAGCTTTTGTAGAGAAAGGAATGCTCCGCACGTTTACCGTTGATGAAAAAGGGAATGAACCTATTCTTCAATTTTCTTTTGAAGGATGGTGGATTGCAGACCTGTTAAGTTTTTTTACAGAAGAGCCGTCCATTTACAATATTGAGGCGCTGGAAAATTGTGAATTATTATTGATCACCCAACCTTCATGGAATCAGTTACTTGAAAAAGTACCTGCATTTGAACGTTATTTTCGTATATTAATCCAGAACAATTTAATTGCGACGCAAAGAAGGTTAATGAGTTCATTATCTGAATCAGCCGAAGAAAAATACAAAAAGCTGATTGAAAATTTTCCGGATTGCCTTCATCGTGTGCCGCAGCATATGATTGCTTCTTATTTGGGAATAACTCCTGAAACATTAAGCCGCATTCGGAGCCAACTGGCTTCGGTCAAATCAAAATGAAATGAAAGTTTTTATAACAAGGGAAATACCCGCTGTTGGAATAGAAAAATTAAAAAATGCCGGCATAGAAATAATACAGTGGACTGAAAAAAGGCCCTTAACCCAACCGGAATTGATTGAGATATGTAAACAATGTGATGCGCTGTTGTCGGCAGGTTATCACAATCTCGATGCTTATTTTTTAAATGAATGCAAACACTTAAAAGTGATCTCGCTGCATTCGGTAGGTTATGATATTGTTGATATTGCTGCAGCGGATCGGCTAAAGATCCCGGTAGGAAATACGCCTGGCGTTTTAAATGCTGCCACTGCGGATGTGGCGTTTTTGCTGATGCTGGCAGTTTCGCGGAAAGCTTTTTATTCTTACGAAAAAATACGGAAGGGTGAATGGAATTTTTTTGAACCCACTGCAAATCTTGGAGTGGAATTAACCGGAAAAACTTTAGGCATTTTTGGTTTAGGCAATATTGGTTTTGAAATGGCCAGGCTTTGTGTTGGAGCTTATGGAATGAAAGTAATATATCACAATCGCGGCCACAATGTAAAAGCTGAAAAAGAATTGGGTGCTGAATTGGTTTCTTTTAAAGAATTATTAAAACAAAGTGATGTGATTTCTGTTCATTCCAATCTTTCAGCCGAAACGAAAGGAATATTTGATGAAAGTGCGTTTGAATTAATGAAACCTTCTTCAATATTTATTAACACGGCCCGGGGCGCTATTCACCATGAAGAAGATCTTATTGCCGCCCTGCAAAATAGAATAATTTGGGGCGCCGGCTTAGATGTTACTAATCCTGAACCAATGAAAAAAGATAATCCGCTGCTGACAATGCCAACTGTAGCCATCCTCCCTCACATTGGCAGCGCCACTGTTGACGCCAGAAACGGAATGGCTGAGATTGCTGCACAAAATGTTATCGCCGGTTTAGAAGGTAAGCCATTGCCATTTCCCGTTAATCCTGAAATTTATGATGAAGAGTAAACGGATGGGTTCTTAAAATTCTCTTTATCAAAAATTTTTCTTTGAATGATTTTGCGGAATAAACTTCCGAAGCAATAAATTATTGGGGAAATCAATGACCAATAAGAATCTTAAATATTTGCTGCTTTACTGCGCCCTGGTCTCCCATATTCTTGACATAGATCAATAGTATTTATTATCCTAACTCATTGGAGCCAGGCTGCCTGCCTGTGTAATTTTGCATTATAAAAAATAATTAGCAGTGAAAAAAACAATAGCCATTGTTGGGGCGACAGAAACAAACGGTAGAAACATTGCCATTCAATTTGCGTCTATGCCTTACCGTTTGCTGCTTGTATCGGATAAACCTTATGAAGCAGGGTTTTTAAAAACTGAAATATTGACTACACATCCCGAAGCTGAAATAGAGGCATTGGATTGTATTAAAGACGGATGTTGGGAAGCAGATATAATTGTTCTCGCCGTTTCTTCTGACGAAATGAACCGTGTCGCTGAAATAATAAAAGAAGTTGCTACGCAAAAAATTGTAATTAAAGTGACTGATGAAAAAAGTAACGATGAAGAATTAACTAAAATATTGCCTTACTCCAGATTGGTAAGTGTTTCAGGTTTTTCTTCACCAGGAATAACAATCAGCGGAAATGATAAACTGGTAAACGAACAAATACAGCAGATTTTTAATTTGGCAGGTTTTCCTAATAATAAAGAAAAATTTCAGTTCCCAAATTGGGCAGACAATTAAACTAAAAAATAGTTCAACAATTAAATTTTAAAATAAAAAAAACAAAAATTATGTCAACAATTAAATGGTCAATCGACCCGGCACACAGCGAAATATCTTTTAAGATCAAACATCTTATGATCTCTACCGTTACCGGGCAATTTAAAAAATTCAACCTTGAAGGTGAAACAGAAACCGCTGATTTCAATACAGCAGAAAAAATTGAATTCACCGCAGATGTAAATTCAATTGACACGAACAACGAACAACGGGATGCACATTTGAAGTCTGCTGATTTTTTCAATATCGAAAAAAATCCCCAGATTCATTTCAAAGGAAAAAAATATGAAATGAATGGTGATGAAGGAACTCTTTCAGGTGATTTGACCATCGCAGGAATTACCAAAACCATCACATTGAATGTGGAATTTGGCGGAGTAATTGTAGACCCTTATGGACAAACAAAGGCGGGATTTACAGTTACCGGAAAAATCAACCGTAAAGATTTTGGAATCACTTATAATTCCACTTTAGAAACAGGAGGTGTTTTACTTGGAGACGAAATAAAAATAAATGCGGAGATTCAATTGATTAAGCAAGTAGTAGCAGATCAGTTGGTGGCTTAAAGAAACGTGATGAGAGAAAACGATGAAGGACTCTGTATTGAGGCCTTCATCGTTTAAGAAAATCAGATGGAATGTATATACACATCGATTTATAAATGAAATAGAAAACTGAAGCATATTCGTGTAGGCTTCCCTGTTGTAAAGTAATTATTTAAAAATAAAAATTATGGAAATAGATATTTGGTCAGATATAAGATGCCCGTTTTGCTACATCGGAAAACGGAAA
>JBIQMJ010000125.1:0-11622 GCA_044463445.1 Segetibacter koreensis | reverse complement strand
ATTCTGATTTTCACTCAATATATTTAAAGCATCTGCATCAAGTACGACCGGTTTTTTGAAGCTTGCAAAAAGTTCTTTCAGCAGTTCTTTATGTGAATCGTATTTTCCAATACCCGGGCCAACGCCAATTGAATCATAGCTTTCGAAACCGGTAAAACTATCAATATATTTTTCTCCTGCAACTTTGCACATTGCCTCAGGAACCGTTGATTGAATAATATTATATCCCGCTTCACAAATGGCACAAGTGAGTTTGCCAACTCCAATTCTGAGACACGCCAAAGCGCTTAAAACAGCAGCTCCCATCATTCCATAGCTTCCACATACCAGTAAGGCATGGCCATAATTGCCTTTATTGGAAAATTCTTTTCTGGGCCGATATATCCCCGAAATAATGTTTTCTTCAACATATTCAAATGGAGATTCTATGACTGATTCATACTCTTCCGAAAGTCCGATATCCATTAAAAAAACCTTTCCCACATAGGGCTCGTTTTCGGCAACAAGAAAAGCCAGTTTTTCATTTTGAAAGGTCAGTGTATAATCCGCTTCTACTATTGCATTTTCCTCATTTTTAATAATGCTGCTTTTGTCGACATACAACCCGCTGGGAATATCAATGGATATAATTGGTGATTTTTTGGAGTTGATAAATTGTACTAAGCCTTTGTACAATCCTTTTGCAGGCTTGTTTAAACCCGTGCCAAATAAAGCATCAACTATTATATCTTGTTCTGAAATTTCAGGAAAAGAATGTTCGTCTTTTAAAATTGTAATTTTTACAGAAGTCTTTTTGAGTCTTTTCAGATTTTCTTCAAAATCATTGGAACCGGACGATTCACTATTGACAACAAAAACTGAAACATGGTATTTGATGCTATTTAAAAGCCTTGCTATTGCAAGGCCATCGCCGCCATTATTTCCCCTTCCGCAAAAAAAATTAAAATGATAATAATCGTCAAAATTGCGAATGATCCAATCAAAACAGGTTCCTGCAGCGCGTTCCATCAGGTCAATCGATTTGATCGACTCATGTTCTATGGTATAGGAATCCCATTTTTTAATTTGCTCTACCGAATATATTTTCATATTGCATTCAGTTGTGTATAGAAATGCCGGTTTGAAAATTATTTAAGATACCTTTCTTTAAGAATATTCAGATGATGTTTTAAATGACCTGCGGTGGTATAGCCTAATGCTTCCACACTCATTTGATAAGTGCTTGCCTTTCCCACAGTCTCTAATTGTTTTTCTGAAAAACTTTTGTAAAGAAGTTGGGTGGATTTTCTTACAGCCAAAAATTCCTGAATTAAATCTTCGGCATTTTTATCGTTAGCATTTGAATTTTTTGCATATTCATTCTCATCGAAAGAAGGGAAAGTATTGGGATCTTTTCTTGCAAAACCAAGAGCGCGAAAACTGAAAACCCTTTCTGTATCTGTAATGTGTTGAAGGACTTCTTTCACTGTCCATTTGTCTTCTTCATATTTATAAAGCCATTTATCTTCAGGAACCGAGGAAAAAAGAACTTCTGTTTCTTTTGATTGTTTTTCCAGGAGAGAATTCAATTCTTCATTTTCTACCAGGGAAATATAATTTTTGAAATGTGAGGGAAAAGCCCCATCGAAATTATTGTTTTGCATATTTTGTATTTAATGATTTAAAAAAAAACGGATAGTAAAATTCGGCCTTTCAAATTGAAAATAAAAATCTGCTTTAAATGTTCGTTCACTGTAACCTAAAGGATTAAATAAAAAAAAACCGGCATGGAAACATACCGGCTTTTTCAGATAACTTCTTTATTTATGCTCTTCTTTTTTTTCTTTTATGAGATTTTGTTTTATTATAATCACTCATTTTATTATATCCATTATCTCCTTTTTTTCTTTCTCCTTTCAGCGTAGAAGCCAGTTTTAAAGCATTATACGCATTCACTTCGCCACCGGTAACAGATATATCAGCAAGGTTTACACTATCGTCTGTTCCAGGCAATTTTACTTTGTCAGTGATGGGAGTTACGGAATGGGTAATAGCATATTTTACTTGTTGAGCGCTCAAGTCCGGGTAATATTCAAGGATCAAAGCAGCCACACCAGCAACAACAGGAGTGGCCATACTGGTTCCTGAATAATTTCCAAATTTATCGTTTGGCAAGGTGGAATATATATTTACACCTGGTGCAAATACGTCAACAGTTTTTTTGCCATAATTGCTAAAGCTTGCTGTAAATCCGCCATTGGTAGAATCACCACTTGCCCCAACAGTTATATAATCAGAGGCTGTTCCTGAATTATCGCGGTAGACCGGATTTGGAAAGTTTTGAGTGCTGTCGATATTTTTAGCGTCATTTCCTGCTGCATGCACGAGGAGCACTCCTTTACTCTGAGCGTATTTAACGGCATCATCCACCCAATTTTTTTGAGGTGAAAAGGATTTCCCAAAACTCATACTGATTACCTCTGCGCCGTTGTCTGTAGCATATCGGATGGCATTGGCAATATCTTTATCATGTTCATCCCCATCCGGAACCGCACGAACCATCATGATCCTTACATTATTCGCAATTCCATTCATGCCGATTCCATTGTCTCTTACGGCAGCGATAATTCCTGAGCAATGAGTACCGTGAGAAGGGGTGCCGGCCATTACATCATTGTTACCATAATAGCGATCATTGATATTATTGGGATCATCTTTTACAATATTATTTCTGAAATCTTCAGGTGGGGTAGAAGCTGCCTCGCCTTTGCGAACCTGTCCCCTGATGTATTGCAGAATATCGGTATTGGAAATATTATAATTGTCATTTGCTTTAGCCATATTCAAATAAATGGCAGTTGCAATTTTGGCATCCTGATTTTCGGAAGAGTAGTTTTTTAAATCAGCACCGGTAAATTCTGTTTTACCCAAATCTTTTGCAATAACAGAATCTCCTTTTTCAAGCACCGGTAAAATCCTTTGCATTTGTATAAGCTCGGCTGGATTAATACCCTGTGTCACATCATTTTTTGCCCTAAGAAAAACTGCATATTCAGCTTTTTGAGCGGCATCCATAGAAGTGGTATCAATATCTTCTTTATCAAATTTATCTTTTAGGCTCCAGTAAACCCTGGCAGCCTCATAAGAATCCTGGTGTACGTTTTTCCCATCTTTTCCTCCAATGAAATTCCATCCGTACACATCATCAATATACCCATTTTTGTCATCATCTATTCCATTTCCGGGAATTTCACCGGGATTGTGCCAAAGAATAGGCTTCAAATCCGGTTGCAATGTATCCACACCGCTATCAATCACCGCTACAACCACCTGGTGATTGGGCTTGCCATTCAAAAATTCATAAGCTTTATCGAGGCTAATTCCATAATATCCTGTAGCGGCTCTATCAAGCTGATACCAGTTATTTGGCGCCTCCTTCAATACGGGCGACTCCGTAGTATCAGATTGAGCCATACTGAACATTGGCAAAAAAGCCATTATGACGATTCCCCAAAAAAAACTTTTACTTCTGTGTGTCATTGTATTGTATTTAAATTTAGAAATGCAAAGATTTGAAAATAAAATAAAATATTTTTACCGTTCCCAATTATTATAAAATATTTATGCTATGCGGAATATACACTGACTGCGTTTTCCAGAGCATTATTGAAATGAAAAAAGGTGAGCATCATTTAGCTGAGAACAGGTTCCTTGCTTTTATTTAAAACAGGTTCTAAGACCTTTTCAAAGATTTAAGAATGTCCAATGCCTGCTTTGCCAGTTCTTCAATTTTAGTATAATTCTTTTCTTCAAGCAATGATTTGCTGACAAGTTTACTTCCCATGCCTACTGCGCAAACACCGGCTTTAAGCCATTTTGAAATGTTATCCTTATCCAGGTCAACACCACCGGTTGGCATAAATAGTAAATCCGGGAACACTGCTTTTATCGCGCTCATAAATTCAGGGCCTAAAATATTTCCAGGGAAAAGTTTGATCATTTTAGCACCTAAGGTTTCTGCACGAATTATTTCAGAAGGAGTCATACAACCCGGAACCCACAGCATTTCGCTCTGGTCACAAACTGTTGCCACGTCTTCCACGAGGCCGGGGCAAATGATAAAATCAGCGCCTGCGTCTATAAAAGTTTGTGCCATTTCACCATTTTTAATTGTGCCAATTCCGAGATACATATCCTTTAATTCTGTATCGCAGAGTTCACGCATCTTTTTGAAATTTTGTAAAGCTGCCTCGCCGCGGTTGGTATATTCAACAGTCCGGATCCCCGCTTTGTACAGTGCTTTCAACACCTGAAGGCTAACTTCCGTATCCTTATAAAAATAAAGAGGTAAGATTCCCTGTTCAGGGATCAATTGTAAAAGAAGGTCTTTTTTATTCATGATAAATGTTTACGGGTACACAATGTTATTTTGATTTTGATAGTAATTCTTTTTTATGCGAACAAAATTAATTCTAAATTATAAAAGCACTCATTTTTGTTCGATAAAAAAAGCGTTTAGCCATTGACGTTATTGTTTAATAAAAAGTTTTGAAAGAATTTCAATCGATTGAGAAACGCTATGCAATCGTTGCCGTTGATTTTTTAGTAAATTTTGAGTTCATTTCTTGTTGTTTAAATAAATATGAATGAGATTTGAACTAATACATTTTTTTATAAAAATCATTTCTAATTAAATATTAAAAGATCATGGCAAAAAAAGTAGTTACCCTCGGAGAAATCATGCTTCGTTTATCAACACCCGATTTTAAAAGATTTGTTCAGGCAGATAGTTTTGATGTAACCTATGGTGGTGGCGAAGCCAATGTTTCAGTGGCGCTGTGTAATTATGGATTACAGGGGGTTTTTGTTTCAAAAGTTCCGGACAATGCCATCGGGCAATCGGCTATCAATCACATTCGCCGCTACGGAGTAGACACCCAATTTATGGCAAGAGGTGGAAAAAGATTGGGCATTTATTTTTTGGAAACCGGCGCTTCTATGCGTGCGTCACAGGTTATTTATGACCGGGCTGATGCAGCCATTGCTGAAGCGGAAATTTCAGATTTTGATTTTGATAAAATTTTTGATGGCGCGTCATGGTTTCATACAACCGGCATCACGCCTGCTTTGAGCGATAAATCTGCAGCGCTTGCAGAAGCTGCCCTGAAGGCTGCCAAATCAAAAGGAGTCACCACAAGCATTGATTTGAATTACCGCAAAAAATTATGGAGCAAAGAAAAGGCTAAAGAAGTGATGACCAATCTTTGCCAGTATGTAGATGTTTGTATCGGCAACGAAGAAGATGCAGAAACTACTTTAGGATTTAAAAGCAAGGGCACAGATGTTACCAAAGGCGAACTCAATCTTGATGGATACAAAGATGTTTTTCAACAGATGAAAGAAAAATTCGGATTTAAATATATCGCCTCCACTTTAAGAGAAAGCTATAGTGCATCCGACAACGGATGGAGCGCACTTGTTTATGATGGCAATGAATTTTACCATACGAAAAAATATGAAGTAAGAATTGTTGACCGTGTTGGCAGCGGAGATTCTTTCGCCAGCGGATTTATTTATGGCCTGGTAACGGAAATGAATTTAAAAGATGCCGCTGAATTCGGTGTGGCCGCTTCAGCGCTGAAACACACGATACCTGGCGATTTGAATCATGCGACTTTAAGCGAAGTAAAAGCTTTGATGAAGGGTGATGCAAGCGGAAGAGTGCAGCGATAATATTTGCAGTAAACAAATAAAAAACGTGAATTTTTCTTTTGGAACTTCTAAAAGATTGTATTTCCCTTCAAAATATTTTTCTCTGCGTCAAGTAAGAAATTGTCCTTATTTGCAATAATAAGATTTTTATATTCTGAAACTTTTACCCAGTATAAAATAAAAGTAACTAATGCAGCCAGGCTTCCAATGAAAGGAATGAAAGTAACCAGGTTACATATGTTCCATGCGAGGCCAATATTGTAAGTTGGTTTGGAATCTGTTACAGGAATATTCAATCTTGTACATTCAGCAGTTATGGATTGTGCAATTTTATCAACCACTATAAATTGCCAAACTATATTAAATAAAGGAATGAACATCAACCACACATTTGATGCCGGCATACGCCTGTTTTCCGGAGAAATTGCATTCAAAGTCTTTTGCAAAGTTAGCAGGAAGAAGATCGCCGGAAGGAGAAATGCCGGAATAAGAAAAAGAAAAATCAGAATCCATTCTGAACCTGCGGGCATAGCAAATAATAAATTCATAACAGTTAATTTTTCCGTAAATTAAAGATTATTATAAATATTAAAGAAATTGATTTTTCCCTTTATAAAAATTTGCAGAAATATTTTAAGGTTCATTCACCATTCCTAAAAACAAAATGGCGCCTGTTTGTTTTTCTATAATCGCGTACATGAAAGGATGGTCTAATTTAAAAACCGGTAAAGAAGGGGAAACAGATGTAAATGTAATCCCAATAGCAGTAGCAGCGGCGGCTTCCGTTCCTTCTTCATTCACTTTGATGTAAGTTTTATGAATTGCTTTTGAAATGTAAACGCTTACCTGCGAGGAATCATATAATTTTGAAAAATCTGCATTGCTGGTAAATGCAATTCCCATTCCTAACTTACCCAATTCAGGTTTCATGTCTTCAATTTTATAGGAATATTCCCATTTCGGCATTTGTATTTCTATACCTGCGCTATCCATCTTGTTAATCGCCTCGCTCAAAATATTTTCATTTAAAGAAGCAGAAAATGTGTTGAGGGATTGTTGCTGATCCACAGGTTTTAAAATATACATGCTAAAGCCTTTTCCTCCTCCGTAAGGCAATTCGATCATAGAAAATAAACTATCACCATACATTTTAACTGTAGTCTTTTGCTTCATAAACGAAACCGTTTTAGTGCTCCCATTCTGCAAATAAAAATCATCATTGTGGGTGTCGGAAGTTTTAAAAGCATATTTCCATGCGCCATTAAAATAAATCGCGTTAATAATATACATTAGATCATCTGATGAAATTGTTTTAATAATCTCCGGTATTTTATTATTTGTTTTCTGCGCAACCCAATTATTGATTGTCTTCACTGCAGAAGGATCACCAAACTTCAAAGCATTAACCGAAGCGCTATAGTCATTTTGTACTGTATTTAAAAAAGAAGGTATTGGCTGGTAACTGTTTTGCCTGTACCAGATTGAATTGGCAATAGAAAGTTTCACTTTACTATCTTCCTGTGGCAGATCAGAAACAAGCGTTTGGCAAACAGCGTTGAGATTATTAATGTCAATTCCTGAAAGCTGCAAAGCCTTTGCCATTGAATCTTTGGTTGCATGGTCTGCGCCGTTGTACACCATTGATAAAGCCAAATAAATACTCAATGGGGAAATTAATTTATTATTATCTGTAGCGTCCTGTTGTAATATTGTCCGAAAAAAATCAAATGCAAATTGATTATTTGCGTTAATAATCGCTGCTCCATTCTCTGGCAGAGTAACGACTCTGGATTTATCAGGAACAGAAGGATTTGGTTTATTACACGAAAGAATAAAAATCAGAAGGCAAAGGGAAATAAGAGAAAATAATTTTTTCATAAAACATTTTAATTACCTGACACCAGGCAGATTCAAAACGTTGCATTTTTTGAAAAAAATTAATTGCTTTCTTTCAATAAAATATTTTTGACTTCTTCCATTCCTTCTGTTGCAGGCTTTTTAATAATCATAAAATTGTAATGCGGAGGAATGTAAGGAGGATTTTTATCAATAATATATTTGGGAATTCCGGGTTGAAGAAAATCAATCAAACCGGCGGCAGGATATACTTGCAGTGATGTCCCTGCCAGAATAAAGTAATCTGCAATTGCCATTACTTTTGCCGCTTCTTCAATCATCGGAACCGGTTCGCCAAACCAAACCACATGCGGACGAAGTTGAAAGCCGTCATCTGCTTTTTCCCCTAATTGAATGTCATCTCTTATTTCATAGAAAGTGTTTTCATCTTTCTCGCTTCTCATTTTAAAAATTTCTCCGTGAAGATGAATTACATTTTTTGAGCCGGCTCTTTCATGAAGGTCATCAATATTTTGCGTAATAATAGTTACGTTAAATTCCTTTTCTAAACCGGCAATCACTTTATGCGCCGCATTTGGTAACGCTTTGGCAACTTCTTTCCTTCTTTGGTTGTAAAAATCCAAAACCAATCCCGGATTTTTTTGCCAGCCCTGCGGAGAAGCCACTTCATACACATCATAACCCATCCACAAACCATCGCTATCTCGAAAAGTCTTTAAGCCGCTTTCTGCGCTGATTCCGGCACCGGTAAGTACGATGAGATTTTTTTTCAAAGTAGTAAATTTTATATTTTAGTTCCGCTCATTTTCAAAATATGCTTCCATTCAGCCGGTGTTACTTTCTGTACAGAAAGCCTGGAGTTTTTTACCAGCTCCATATTTTCCAACTGCGAATCCTGCTTAATTTCAGCAAGCGATACCGTTTTTTTTAAGGCTTTTACAGGGCTTATATCTACCACCACCCAGTTTTTATTATCTGTTGTCGGATCCTGGTAAGCTTCCTTTACTACCATCGCGATCCCAACAATTTCAAGTCCTTCGTTACTGTGGTAAAAAAAAACTTCATCGCCTTTTTTCATATCCCTCAAATTATTTCTTGCCGCATAATTCCTGACACCATCCCAAAAGGTTTTCTTGTCTTTCAGCAATTGATCCCAACTGTATTTAAACGGTTCGGATTTAACTAACCAATAATTCATATTTTGTTTTTATTTTTTTTGATAAGTTATAAAAATAAGATTTAAGATCCATGGATAAATTTTTTACGTAAATTGAAATTAGAAATTAATTCAAATACTTTCAGGTATTCGATTAACTTTGAAGATTATTCAAATTAAAATTAATTCACCACAAAAAGCCACACCATGTTAAGTACCTTCTTAAAACCTGTTTTATTACTCTCAATGCCGGGCGGATCTGAATGGATATTAATAGTATTAGTTGTTTTACTGTTTTTCGGAGGCAAAAAAATTCCGGAACTGATGAGAGGAATTGGAAAAGGCGTTAGAGAATTTAACGACGCCAAAGAGCACGTTAAAAGTGAATTGGAAGCAGGTATGAAAGAAAAGGACGTTGTAAATCCTGCTTCACCCTCTGCCAATAATAGTTGATTACCCTCTCAAAAATCTTTGCAGTGTAATTCGCCATAGCGGTTTACACTGTAAATTTTATCCCTTGTGCCAATGGAAGCGTATCTGAATAATTAATAGTATTCGTTTGCCGTCTCATATAAATTTTCCATGCATCACTTCCACTTTCTCTTCCGCCACCGGTTTCTTTTTCTCCTCCAAATGCGCCGCCAATCTCTGCTCCGGAAGTTCCGATATTTACATTAGCGATACCGCAATCACTTCCTTTGTTAGAAAGAAAAAGTTCAGCCTCCCGTAAATTTAATGTGAAAATTGCACTCGATAATCCCTGCGGTACGTTATTTTGCATGGCAATTGCTTCTTCTAAATTTGTATATTTTATCAGGTATAAAATAGGGGCGAAGGTTTCCTTTTGAACAATTGCCATATCGTTAGAAACTTCCGCTATACAAGGTTTTACATAACATCCGCTCTCGAATCCTTTACCGGAAAGAGTTCCACCGGCTACGGCCATTTTCCCGCCCTGTTTTTTTATTTCATCAATGGCGTTCAAATACGCTTCCACTGCATCCTGGTCTATCAACGGGCCTACATGATTTTCTTCCTTCAAAGGATCGCCAATTTTTAATTGCTTGTATGCGTTTACCAGTTTCTTTTTAAAAGCGTCATAAATATCTTCATGAATAATTAACCTGCGTGTGGTGGTGCATCGCTGGCCTGCCGTGCCTACTGCGCCAAACAAACATCCGACTAAAGCGATATTCAAATCAGCATCTTTTGAAATGATGATGGCATTGTTACCGCCTAATTCCAATAAGCTTTTTCCAAGCCTGGCGCCCACTGCGGCGCTTATCGCTTTTCCCATTCTCGTAGATCCTGTTGCAGAAACCAGCGCAATTTTGGGTTCGTTGGAAATCCATTCTCCCACTTCGCGACCGCCGGTGATCAGGTTGCAAACGCCTTCAGGAACTTTATTTTCTTTAAAAACTTTGGAAATAATGTGCTGGCAGGCAATGCCGCAAAGCGATGTTTTTTCTGAGGGTTTCCAGATGCACACATCTCCGCAAACCATCGCCACCAGGCTATTCCAGCTCCATACGGCTACCGGGAAATTGAAGGCGGAAATAATTCCTACAATTCCCAACGGATGGTATTGTTCATACATGCGGTGGCCCGGCCTTTCGCTTTGCATCGTGAAGCCATACAATTGGCGCGAAAGCCCAAGCGCAAAATCAGCAACGTCAATCATTTCCTGGACTTCACCCATGCCTTCCTGCAGGCTTTTGCCCATTTCATAACTCACGAGCTTGCCGAGGATTGCTTTATTTTTTCTAAGTTCATTCCCAATTTGCCTTATGATTTCCCCGCGCTTTGGAGCCGGCCACGACCGCCATTCAAGAAATGCATTTTGGGCAGTTTCCACTACATAATCAAAACTTCTTTTATCACAGGAATTTACAGAGGCAATTGCTTTTCCATCCACGGGTGAAGAAGAAATAATTTTTTCACCAGAAGCGGAAATCCATTTCGTTCCGGTAGAAACACCTTTGTTTAATTCTGATATCTTTAATTCTTTTAAAAAATTTTGCATGAAAATATTTTTAGACCCCAAAGATAAGGTATGGGGTTTTAGACTATTCGTAAAATAGAAATTGAAGATATTTGTTGGTTTACTACTTTATCCCATAGTTGAAATAAAAAGCAAGGCAATTTGAACCTCAATACTGTTCTTTTTCGTTCGGAAAATCTTTTGATTTCACATCCTTAATATATTGTTGAACAGCATTGGTAACCTGTTCATGAAGATTCAGATAAGTTCTCAAAAATCTTGGTTTGAATTCTGTATTAATTCCAAGCATATCGTGCATCACCAACACCTGGCCATCGCAACCATTTCCTGCACCAATTCCAATCGTAGGAATGGTAAGGCTTTCAGAAACTTCCCTCGCCAAAGCAGCAGGAATTTTTTCCAACACAATTCCAAAACATCCCGCTTCCTGCAAAAGCATGGCATCACTTTTTAATTTTTCCGCTTCTTCTTCTTCTTTTGCTCTTACCGTATAAGTTCCGAATTTATAAATGGATTGGGGTGTCAAACCCAAATGTCCCATCACCGGAATACCGGCGCTCACAATTCTTTTTACTGAATCAATGATTTCTTCGCCGCCTTCCAGTTTAATGGCATGGGCGCCTGTTTCTTTCATTATACGTATCGTAGAATTCAGCGCCTCTTTACTGTTGCCCTGGTAACTTCCAAACGGAAGATCCACAATAATTAATGCACGGCTGCAACCGCGAACCACAGAACTGGCGTGATAGATCATTTGGTCAAGCGTAATAGGCAAAGTAGTTTCATGTCCCGCCATCACGTTGCTGGCGCTGTCTCCGACGAGAATAATATCTATTCCGGCGGCATCCAAAATTTTTGCAAAGGAAAAGTCATACGCGGTGATCATCGAAATTTTTTCACCCGCTTCTTTCATTTT
>JBIQMJ010000124.1:0-11749 GCA_044463445.1 Segetibacter koreensis | reverse complement strand
AGAGTTGCCTGGTATTGAAAGCGTGGAAAGATATGATACAGAATAAATTTTTATTTCCCAAAAAATACAGTGGACCAATAAATAGCTGCAATTTTTATTTAAGTATTTTCAAAAGGATATTTCATCCCAATTTGTTTCCTTATTTCTGTCATCGTTTCCTGGACGCTATAGCTTCGTGAATGAGGAATTATATCGCTTTCAATTTTTCCTGCCATTATTCTTTCATTGGCATGTTGCATTTCAAAAATAAATCCATGCGAAGTACGATGATCTTCGTAAATTTCAACAGGCGAAAACTCTTTATCAAATAACCTGGCAGCGCCAGCTTTCCAGAAATCGGGGATTTCGATATAACCTTCTTCTCCAAACAGTTTTAATGTATTATTCATTCGGTTAACCATAGAAGTAAATAAATCAGCGGTAAGATTTTCATATTGAAAAATCATTCCGAGGCGTTCATCCACGCCCGTTTGGGTTAACACACCCGATGCTGTAATTTTTGCAGGAGCGTTGTCTGTAAAATAATAAGCCATTGCTATCGGGTATACTCCAAGGTCAAGCAAAGCCCCTCCTGCAAGATTTGGATTGTACATTCTTCCATCGATGTTTTTTTCCATCGGGAAAGCAAAATCAGCCTGGATCACTTTTAATTTTCCGATTCTTCCTTCCTCCAGCCATTGCTTTGCTTTTATTATGGCAGGCAAAAAATAAGTCCACATTGCTTCCATCAAAAAAATATTTTTTTCTATTGAAACAGACATCAGTTTTTTAAATTCTGTATCATTTACGGTGATGGGCTTTTCACACAAAACTGATTTCCCGTTTTGCAAACATTTTAAAGCCTGTTCAAAATGAAAGTTGTGAGTGGTGGCAATGTAAACTGCATCAACATCATTATTAGCGTATAATTCATCGTGACTTAAAACTTTTGGAATATTATATTCTTTGGCAAAATTGGTTGCTTTTTCTTTATCACCTGATGCAACGGCCACCAGTTCTGCATTTTGCATCAATGGGAAATCTTTGGCAAAGGCGTTGGCGATTCTTCCCGCTCCTAATATAGCCCAGCGGATTTTATTTTTTGTTTTCATTTTTATCCTTTATAAAAAAAATTGAACACAAATCTCAATAATATTTTCGGGTATGCCTAAATGTTATATGAAAAAATTAAAATAAAAACCTTCATTATTTATTTGTTTACTGCAATCAATTCCTTTTTTACCTTCACTTCAATAATTCTTTCAAATAACCTATCGTAACAATGAAAAAATTTTTATTTGTTTTTATTCTGTTCATTCCTGTAATTTCTTTTTGCCAGCAAAACCTTGATTCGCTAACGATTGAAAAAATAATGAGCGATCCAAAATGGATTGGTACTTCGCCATCAAACCCTTTCTGGAATGCGGATGGAACGAAATTATTTTTTGACTGGAATCCTGAAAAAGCGCCATCCGATTCTTTATATTATATCACCAAAGAAAATAAAATTCCTGTAAAAGCAAGTGTGGAACAAAAGCAAAATGTAGTTCGTGCTTACAGCGCTATTTATAATATAGAAAGGACTGCGTATGTGTATCAACATGATGGTGATATTTTTTACAAAGAAATAAAACCTGGTAAAACTTATCGGATCACACATACTGAGGAAACAGAAACAAATCCTCAATTTTCTTTTGGTGAAAAAGCTATCGTTTATAATCACGATCAAAATTTATTTTCGTGGAATATCAATACCGGCGAAACAAGACAGCTTACGAATTTTATAAATGAAGATGAAAAAAAGAAGGAAGAAATAATTTCTCCCGAAGATCAATGGTTACAAAAAGAACAAATACAATACATGCAGGTTTTAAGGGAAAGAAAAGAAAAAGAGCGGCTCGGAAAAATCTATGACAGCGTTCATGAAAAAAAAGAATTGAAGAAAATTACTATTGGCGACAAAAGAATCCGAGGTCTTTCTATAAGCCCTGATGGAAGATTTATCAATTATGAATTATATGAATCACCGGGAAAAAGAAAGTCAACTATTGTTCCCGATTACATTACTGAATCCGGTTACACAAAAGATATTCATGGCCGTGAAAAAGTGGGTCAGGCTGAAGGAGCTTATCAATTTTTTATTTACGACAGGCAGATGGATAGCGTGCTTGAAGTAAAAATGGATTCAATAGAAGGTATAAGAGATATACCTGAATTCATGAAAAATTATCCAACCGAACTTGCCAAAAGGAAGAAAGAAAATGAATTGCGAAACGTTTTTTTTGCTTCTGCAAAATGGTCGCCCCGGGGAACTAATCTTGTGCTGGATATTCGTGCGCAGGATCACAAAGACCGCTGGCTCATGCGTTGGGATACGGCTACTAAAAAATTAAGATTATTAGATCGCCAGCATGATAGCACCTGGATTGGCGGACCGGGAATGTGGAATACAGGATGGCTCAACGAAAATAATTACTGGTATCAATCTGAAGCGACGGGTTTTTCTCATTTGTATTCAGTAAATGTAATCACAGGGGAAAAGAAAACTTATACTTCCGGTAAATATGAAGTTTTAGGCGCGCAACTTTCCAATGATAAAAAATATTTTTATTTATCCACCAATGAAGTGGAACCGGCACAGCATCAATATTATCGTTTACGCATTACCGATAGTAAGACAGAAAAAATCACCAACATGATTGGGGGAAATGAAGTAACTATTTCACCGGATGAAAAAACTATTGCGATACTTTATTCTTACACTACGAAGCCACCTGAATTATTTTTACAGGAAAACAAAGCCGGTGCAAAGCCCGAACAAATAACCCACAAAGCCGCCACTGAAGAATATAACTCATATCTGTGGCGTGATCCCGAAATTTTCACTTTTGCTGCGAGAGACGGAGCGATGGTTCACGGAAGAGTGTATAAACCTGCGCATCCTGATGTTCATAAACCCGCTGTAATATTTGTGCATGGCGCGGGTTATTTGCAAAACATTGATAAATGGTGGAGTTATTATTTCAGGGAAACCATGTTCAACAATTTACTGGCCGATCATGGTTATTATGTAATGGACGTCGATTATCGCGGAAGTGCAGGTTATGGCCGCGATTGGCGAACTGCTATTTATCGCCACATGGGTGGAAAAGATTTAACGGATAATATAGATGCTGCAAATTATTTAGTGAAAACTTTTGGCGTAAATCCGGAAAGAATAGGTATTTACGGTGGCTCTTATGGTGGTTTTATCACATTGATGGCAATGTTTACTACTCCTGATGTTTTTGCCGCAGGTTCAGGCCAGCGCTCTGTTTCAGACTGGGCCAATTACAATGACGGATATACTTCCAATATTTTAAATAAGCCTTACGAAGACAGCCTTGCTTACAAAAGAAGTTCGCCAATTTATTTTGTGGATGGATTAAAAGGGCATTTATTAATGTGCCATGGAATGGTAGATCAAAACGTACATTTTCAGGATATTGTAAAAGTAACACAACGATTAATTGAACTTGGGAAAGACGATTGGGAACTGGCTTCCTATCCGATGGAAAATCATGATTTTGAAGATCCATCAAGTTGGACAGATGAGTATAAAAGAATTTATAAACTGTTTGAAGATGTTTTGAAGAAATAGGTTTATATAACTATCATGCGTACACGAATATAATCATTGATCAATTCTGATACTTGGACAGATCCAAAAATTATAAATTGGCCTTATTAAGCTAAAATTGTTTTCTAATGAACCAATTTTTTAAAATGTTTTAAAACAGTAAAGCAACAATTAAGTATTATTTCTATTCATACTGATTTTTAAATTTTTCCCTGTCGTGTTTTATTTTCTCTCTGAACATTTGATTCATTTTTTCATTAGCTCCTTTCAGAATTATAATGAGCGATCCCTTTTCTCTCGCATATTTGTGAGTGATGGAATCACTTAAGGTCACAGACGAAAAATCTTTTAAAAAGGAATGTTGCATTTCTTCTTTATCGTCGGTTATTAAAATAAGATTGCCAATGTGTAAGTTATCAGGAAGCCAATAAAGGAAACTTGCATTGTCACTGTAGGTTTCAGGAAGGTCATAGTTTTTCCCATAATAATTGAGAGCACCCGCTTCGCCGTAATTGTCAGCAAAAATTAGGGTATGTTTTTTTTCATCATCACTCAATGTATTGTAAGCTTCTGCTGTTTTTGTCGTCATTTCCTTCCAGCCAAGCATGTCTGCAAAATCCTGGGGAAGGGGATGATTTTTTAAATCTTCCCATTGCAAAAGTCCTGTTTTGTCCAGGTGCATGGCTTCATAATAAGTGGCTAATTTTTCCGGTTTCCAGGTGGGTAATAATAAGGGAACCAAAGGTATTCCCAAAACAAAAGAAATAATGATAAATGCATATTTCCATGCCCTGGAGTGCTGTTTGGCAAAGCGTTCTAAATGAACAGCCCCAAAGGCAAGCAACACCGGGTACACTCCCAATGCGTAATAACTTTTGCCTTGAAAATAAAGCAGGATCAATATCACGAACATGTAAGCCCATGCAAAAACCCGGTATTTTCCTTTTTCTTTAAAAACAGTAAAATACAAACCGGCAATCCAAATAAACACACACGGAAAGTTCATTAATATTTGATCTGCCAAAAAACCGGAAGGCTTCACATATTGCAATTGAAACTGGTGCAATTCTTTCATGTGAACGATTACCGGAAAATGATGTTGATATTGCCACACAAGATTGGGAAGAAAAATCAGGAATGCAACGAGTGAAGAAATATATAAATGCTTATTTAAAAATATTTTCCGGTTCCTGGTAATTAATAAACCCAGTATCATGCTAATAATAAAAAAGGCAACAGAATATTTGCTGAGCATTCCCAGGCCCGCGCTGATGCCAAAAACATACAACCATGAATTTTTTTGAGTTTGAATAAAACGCAGGATGCTGTAGGCAATCATGGTCCAGAAAAATATTTCTAAAAAATTAGGCTGGAATAAAAAATGAACCCTCAGGTATGCTCCAAAAATAAAGGGTAAAAAGCCAAGGAACAATGACAGCGATTTTCCGCCAAAAGAAATTATTATTTTACCAGTGATAAAAAAAGTAAATGCTCCAAATAATGATGGCCAGAATTTTAACCAGAACATACCTGTTCCAAAAAAATTGGTAATCCAGGCAAACACAGAAAGAAAGGGTGGGATTTCCATATATCCCCATGCCATATGATGAGCTTCGGCGAGATAGAGAAATTCGTCCCGATGTGGTTCATAATAGTGATTTTGCAAAAAAAACGGAAGAATGAATTTGATAAGGGCCAGGGCATATAAAAGCCGGTATTCTTTTTTCATTTAAATTTTTTTTAGAATAATGCTCCGGGGTTTTTCCATTTTTCAATACGATTATTTTTTCTCAAAATGGTAACCATTTTATTTTTTTTGAAAAGCAATTTTAGTGAATAAATTTAAATGCGCTGCTTACTATTTTAGCTTCCTATTTTTCCCGGTGCCAGCAAACCTTTCGTCCTGCAACGGGCTATCCGGTAATAGGGTCAAGAATTACAAATTGATGAGTTGGAAAAATCAGAGCTATTTTTGGATTTTTGTTTTATTCAGGAAGTAAGCTGTCGTCCCAATCGCGGATGATATAAGATTTTACAAGGCCTTCAAGAATGAAAGGATCCTCAGTTACGAATTTTTCGGCTGCTGCACGGGTTTTAAATATTGCCATATTTCCACGATCAGCAAAAGGGCCGATGCCAATTACCTCGCCGCGTGTGATGTATTTATTCACAATGGCTTTGTGTCTTGGATAAGCAGCCAAGATAGTTTCCATGGTTGCTCCGGATGGTTGTCCGATAACTACTGCTTTCATAAAATTATTTTTAGATTATGGATATGTTCGCTATCTCAATTTTTCTTTGAAAAAATCAATCGTTCTTTGCCAGGCGAGTTCTGCCGCTGCTTTATCATAACGGGGCGTTGTGTCATTATGGAAGCCATGATTTACATTAGGATAAACAAAAGCCGTGTAAGCCTTACCGTTAGCTTTTAATGCAGCTTCATAGGCAGGGGCCCCTTCGGTGATACGGGTGTCCAGTCCTGCATACTGTAATAATAGGGGTGCGTGTATTTTGGGAACATCTTCTGCCGAAGGCTGGCTGCCATAAAAAGGTACGGATGCCGCCAGGTCTGGGATGCGTACAGCCATCATATTGGCAATCCATCCTCCAAAACAAAAGCCAACTACCCCAACTTTGCCATTACAATCTTTGTGATTTTTCAGGTATTCAAAGGCGGCAATAAAATCTTCAAGCATTTTATTTTTATCAAGTTTGGCCTGCATTTCACGACCTTGATCATCATTTCCCGGATAACCGCCGAGCGGAGATAATGCATCGGGGGCAATTGAAATAAATCCGGCAAGCGCTGCTCTTCTTGCCACATCTTCAATGTAGGGATTAAGTCCGCGGTTCTCATGAACCACTACTATACCGCCTAATTTCTTTTTAGCAGCCGCAGGTTTCGATAGCAGGGCTTTTATAGAGCCATCCCCTTTTGGAGAATTGTAATGAATATATTCAGAGATGAGCCGTGGATCATCGGCTTTTATCTGAAGCGTATTTTTGTAATCGGGCATAAGAAAACTCATCAGAGAAGAAAGCGTGAGTCCTCCCACTGCATACAGGGATAATTTTTGCATAAAATCCCGCCTGTTGAGGCGATTGTGTGCATAGTCGTCATATAGATCAAACACTTCCTGTTTGATGTCTTCTTTTTTTATATTAGTCATATAAATTGGGTTTGAGATGCAATAAAGTTAACCAAAATCAAAATCTTAAAACCAATTTTATGGTCTTAAAAAGAATGAGCATCATTTCAATTCACTTTGATTTTTTGCATTCGTGTTGATTTGTAAAAAATAAATTGATCGCTGTGTAATTTTTTAGTATCGAATTGAAAAGTGATAAAACGGTGAAGATGCGGTAGCAAAGAAATGCAGTAAGGAAACAAATGTCCCCGATTATTATTTTGTAAATTGCTTATGCCAATTGTTTAAAAATTTTCCATTGATTGAAACGGTGTAATTTCGTGGGTTATATGAAGAAATCAGACGCATTCAACTCTGCCGGACTTCGCTTTCGGCGGGCTATGGAAAAAGAGCAGCCTTTGCAAATTGTAGGCGCGGTTAATGCGCAGCACGCTTTGTTAGCCGGGCAGGCAGGATTCAATGCCATCTATCTTTCTGGCGGCGGTGTGGCTGCGGGTTCGCTGGGCATTCCTGATTTGGGAATTACTACTTTGGAAGATGTGCTGATTGACATCAACCGGATCACGAACGTAACCGATCTGCCTTTGATGGTAGATGTGGATACCGGTTTTGGTCCTTCGGCTTTTAATGTGGCGCGTACCGTAAAATCATTGATAAAAGCAGGCGCTGCAGCACTTCATATCGAAGACCAGGTAGGCGCCAAACGCTGTGGCCATCGCCCCGGAAAAGAAGTAGTGAGGAAAGAAGAAATGTCGGACCGCCTGAAAGCCGCTGTGGATGCCAGAACCGATGAACATTTCGTAATTGGCGCAAGAACTGACGCTTTTGCCAAAGAGGGTTTGGACCAAACTTTGAAAAGAGCCGTTGCCTACAAAGAAGCGGGTGCAGATTTTATTTTTGCAGAAGCGGTGCCAGATTTATCTTATTATCAAAAATTTGTAGATGCCACCGGAATCCCTGTGCTGGCCAATATTACAGAGTTCGGAATGATACCGATGTACACGGTTGATGAATTACGCAAAGCCGGAGTTGGATTGATTTTATATCCGCTTTCTGCTTTTCGCGCGGCTAACAAAGCGGCTGAAAATGTATATCATCACATTCGCAAAGACGGCACGCAAAAGAATGTGTTGGATACGATGCAGACAAGAGAAGAATTATATCAAACAATCGGCTACTACGATTACGAACAAAAATTAGATAATCTTTTTAAACAAAATAAAAATGTCTGATAATACCGAAACCCCGGCCTTCAGGCCGAAGAAAAGTGTAGCGCTTTCGGGCGTTGTAGCGGGCAACACTGCTTTGTGCACTGTCGGAAAAAGCGGCAATGACCTGCATTACAGGGGCTATAATATTCTTGACCTGGCAGAAAAAGCACAATTTGAAGAAGTGGCTTATCTGCTCATTTATGGTGATTTGCCCACTCAATCTGAATTGGACAATTATGCAACCAAATTAAAATCTTTGCGAAGTTTATCGCAAGCAGTTAAAAATATTTTGCAACAAATTCCCGCGACGGCGCATCCTATGGATGTTTTACGGACTTATGTTTCAGCACTTGGTTGTGTGGAACCGGAAAAAGATGACCATAATATTTCCGGTGCAAGAAATATTGCTGATAAATTGCTGGCATCATTCAGTTCGGCACTGTTGTATTGGTATCATTATTCACACAACGGAAAAGAGATTGATGTTGAAACAAATGATAATACGATTGGTGGCCATTTCTTACATCTGTTGCATGGAAAAAAACCTTCAGAATCGTGGATAAAAGCGATGCAGATTTCATTGAATCTGTATGCAGAACATGAGTTCAATGCCTCTACGTTTACAGCGAGGGTAATCGCCGGAACGGGTTCTGATATGTATTCGGCCATAACCGGCGCCATTGGTGCATTGCGCGGACCAAAGCATGGTGGCGCCAATGAAGTGGCTTATGATATTCAAAGCAGGTACGCCTCTCCGGGAGAAGCAGAAGAAGACATCCGCAAACGTTTGGAAAAAAAGGAAGTCATCATTGGATTTGGTCACCCGGTTTATACCATTTCTGATCCGAGAAATGTGGTGATAAAAAAAGTGGCGAAACAGCTTTCAGAAGAAGCAGGTGACAGGCAATTGTATAATATTGCCGAACGCCTGGAAACCGTGATGTCGAATGAGAAAAAAATGTTCCCGAACCTCGATTGGTTTTCGGCAGTTTCGTATCATCTGATGGGCGTGCCTACATTAATGTTCACACCGCTCTTTGTGATAGCAAGAGTTACGGGATGGAGCGCTCACATTATGGAGCAAAGAGAAGATGGAAAAATTATCCGTCCCAGCGCTAATTATACCGGGCCTGACAACAGGGAATTTGTTCCGATTGAGAAAAGGTGAATAATACAATATGGCAAAGAATAAAAAAATATCTGTTCAGGGTTTGGATATTGTTTTATACCAGAACGAGAACGAGGATTTTATTTCACTCACTGATATTGCACGGCATAAAGATGCTCAACATACTGATGCTATTATCCAAAACTGGATGCGAAACAGAAACACGATTGAACTTTTAGGTTTTTGGGAAACGATATACAACCCGAATTTTAAACCCCTCGAATTCGAGGGGTTTAGAAGACAGGCCGGCCTTAACAGTTTTGTAATGACACCCAAACGTTGGATACAAGCTACAAATGCGATTGGCATTGTATCTAAATCAGGCAGGTATGGAGGCACTTTTGCACACAAGGATATTGCTTTGGAATTTGCTTCATGGATCTCTATTGAATTTAAACTCTATATTATCAAAGAATTTCAGCGCCTGAAAGACGAGGAAAACAACCGTTTGAAATTAGAATGGAACCTGCAAAGAATCATTTCTAAAATCAATTATCAAATCCACACAGATGCAATAAAGGAAAATTTAATTCCCAAAGAAATTACGAAACAGCAGGCCAGTTTCGTTTACGCCAACGAAGCTGATTTGCTGAACGTGGCACTTTTCGGTACAACGGCAAAAGAATGGCGCGAAAAAAATTCCGGGAAAGATGGAAACATCAGGGATTACGCGACCCTGGAACAGTTGGTTGTATTGAGCAATATGGAAAGTGTTAACGCATTGCTTATTCAGCAGGGATTGTCACAAAGCCAACTTATTCATCTCAACAAGACGGCCATAACACAAATGAAATCTTTACTCGAAAACAAAACCATCAAAAATTTAAAATAATCAATTGCAAAAATGAATGCACCTATTTCAAATGAAAGACCACAACCCGATAAAGTTTTAACCGACATTGTGGATTATGTATTGAACTATGAAATCAAAAATGACCTCGCCTGGAAAACCGCTCATTATTGTTTATTGGATACATTGGGTTGCGGCCTGGAAGCGCTGACCTATCCTGCGTGCACTAAATTACTAGGCCCCATCGTGCCGGGAACCATTGTTCCCAATGGCGCAAAAGTTCCGGGAACACCATTTCAGTTAGATCCTGTGCAGGCAGCTTTTAATATCGGCGCAATCATCCGCTGGCTTGATTTTAACGACACCTGGCTTGCTGCAGAATGGGGACATCCTTCTGATAATCTCGGGGGAATTCTTGCAACCGCTGACTGGCTTTCGCGAACCGCCATTGCTAATGGAAAGCCGCCATTAAAAATGAAAGAGGTGTTGGAAGCGATGATAAAAGCGCATGAAATCCAGGGCGTACTGGCGCTGGAAAATTCATTTAATAAAGTAGGTTTAGACCATGTTATTTTGGTGAAAGTGGCTTCTACGGCGGTTGTCGGAAAGTTAATCGGGCTCACGCGCGATGAATTGATCAATGCCGTTTCGCTTGCTTTTGTGGACGGACAATCTTTAAGAACTTACCGTCATTCGCCCAACACAGGTAGCAGGAAATCGTGGGCGGCCGGTGATGCCACTTCGCGCGCCGTTCGTTTAGCGTTGATGGCAAAGACCGGCGAAATGGGCTATCCTTCTGTACTGACTGCAAAAACCTGGGGATTTTATGATGTGTCGTTCAAGGGAAATGAATTTAAATTTCAGCGCGATTATGGTTCTTACGTGATGGAAAATGTTTTGTTTAAAATTTCTTTCCCGGCAGAATTTCACTCACAAACCGCCGTGGAAGCGGCTATGGCTTTGCATGGAACGCTCGCAGATTTAAATAAAACCGTTGACGATATTAAGAAAATAACCATCCGCACCCATGAAGCGGCGATTCGCATCATCGATAAAAAAGGCCCGCTGAATAATCCCGCAGATAGAGACCATTGTATTCAATATATGATTGCCGTTCCTTTGATTTATGGAAGATTGACTGCTGTGGATTATGAAGACAAAATCGCCGCTGATGCAAGGATTGATGTGTTGCGTGATAAAATGATTTGTGTGGAGGATAAACAATTTACCAAAGATTATCACGACCCTCAGAAACGCTCCATTGCCAATGCATTGACTGTAGAATTGAATGATGGAATGATTTTACCGGAAGTAATAGTTGAATATCCCATCGGCCACAAACGCAGGCGCGATGCGGGAATACCTTTGCTGCTGGAAAAATTTAAAATTAATCTGGCAAGAAAATTTCCTGAAAAACAGCAGAAAAATATTTTAGATGCGTCGCTGGATTATAGTAAACTAACAAATATGGCAGTTAATGAATTTGTGGATTTGATGGTGATTTAGTTGTGAATGGTAAAGCGTCAATTGTGAATCGTGAATCCGCTTTTAGCTTAATACAGTAAAGCAATAAATTTTCGGAATTTTTATTTTCAATGCTTTAACAATTTAGTTCAGCTTATAATTTACGAGAGAAAAATTAACTTAATAGTTGCCGGCATTTCTAAAATAGAAAATCATTTCTAAATTGCTTTACATTTGACGGGTATTAAAAATACCAATTACATTATTTTTCAAAAAAAATCAAATTGAAATCATGAAAATTGTAAACGTTTTGTTGATTATCGGGATGTTTTCTTTTGTTGTTGTTTCCTGCAACAGCTCAACCGGAAA
>JBIQMJ010000123.1:0-11847 GCA_044463445.1 Segetibacter koreensis | reverse complement strand
TTCGGCAAACAGCGAATTTTGGAGTATAATATTCAAATCCTGCTAAGGATAGCTTGCAAAGTATATCTTTCAACTTAGTTTTGAATATTGTTTACTAGTTAATTTGCTGTGCATGGAAAATTTAGTTTTAAAAAACAACAAAGAAAAACTGTTTCTTGATGAGCTTATTATTTCTGAAGATATCTATAATTTCCCGGACGTAAAAAATGAAAAAGAGTTTAGAAATCTGATAATATTTAGAAACCACGAAAGATCGTGGGCTTTAAAAGATTTGAATAGAGAAATAGAAGATAATCTACTATTATTAATGAATAAAGACGCACGAATTAGTTACTTGAAACGGCTAATTCAAAAAATTGAAGCAGTAGATTGCATTCAGAAGATGTGTATAGATTCATTGGTTGACCATGTTGGCAATGAATATCAATATATAATACACTTTCCTAGTAAACCGCAAGTTGTATTTTCGGTTCCAAAGATGCTCTTGATAAATAGTAGAAAAGCAGGACTCGCTTATTTAGGCTTGTTCAAAACATTTATCGAAAATCATTTAAAAATAGAAACACAGATAGAATTATCGCAATTTGAGAATTTCAAATCTTTAGAAAATTGGATCAATGAAAGTTTTATAAAGTTTATTTATAGCATGCAAAGAGATGTGAAAAGTAGTAGGTTATCGAAAAAAGATTTTGAACCTTATGCAAAACGAGAAGACGCACGAACCAATTATTTGTATAATAAATTTGAAGTTCTCGATACTATTAGATGTTTTTATCAACACCATATAGGCAGGTCCGGTACGGGCAAAACAGAAGGAATCGCTGATTTTTTAATTTCAGATGTCAATGGAAAACCTATTGCCGTATGTGAGGCTTTTAATTATGAGCTATTAAACAAGAAAGAGGTTAATGAGCATCTAACAAAAATTTTCAATTATAATTCTCAACGATTAAATCTTTGGTATGTTTTAATTTATTACGAAGGCAATTTTAAGGAGTTTCATAAAAGTTATTCCGATTATATTAACTATGTTAGGAATGAGATAAATTTTGAGTTTGCTCTCGATACTATAAAAGATGTTACCAATACATTTCCGGAACTCAATAGCTCAGGAATTGGAATTGCCAAAGCAGAACATTTTTGGAATGACGACCAGACTTTAAATTCAACTGGTTTCCATTTCTTCATAGATATTTCTAATGAAATAGCCTAGACTTCTTACAGCCGATCTTAATTTACCGGCAGCAATATTTCTTTCCAAAGGCATTCAGAAAAGGAGTCCAAATGAATCATTTTTTTGTGCATATTTGCGCCTCCAGTCTTCAATCTAATAAAAGCCCTTATAATTCCGAGGATTGATTGTCAAAGAAGATTAATACGGTTGCCCATCCTTCAATAAATCGCCACCACAGTGAACTAACAAATTCCCCAATTTTCTATTTTCCTTTCTCTTTCTTAAACTTCAGTTTTTTTCTTTCAACGCTTTTTCCAGGATAGGAATAGCAGTTTTTCCAATTCCATGAAATGATAATATTTCTGCTTCGGTATGTTGGGCAAGATCGGCTAAAGTTTTAATCCCATTGCTCTGCAACGCACGCCTGGCGGGAGCGGGAAGACCTGCAAAAATATCAGTAAGCGGCTCGTCCTGCTGTTTCACCCTGAACTGAACCATTCGTTTGATCAGATCCAATGGCATAGGCTTATCGATTGGAAATTGCACGGAACCTCTTCCCTGTTTGTACCCGTACAATTCATTTTGAAAGACCTCATGAGCTAACGGTGTGGCATACACGCCGATGTGATTTTGGTAACCCGCAAAATAAATAATGACTTTACCTTTGTACCTGTAAGCGGGCATTCCATAGCTGATCGTTTCTGCTGCTTCCGGAGCCGCACGCATAACGGTCATGCGTATACGCTCTAAAATTTTCTGAACGTTTTTCGGGAACGTTGCTATGTAAGTATCTACGCTGGCTGGCTTATCGGCTTTCATACATTATGAATCTAATCGATGATTAAGCGTTTTCCAGTTCACTGATAGTAAACTTTACCGACTTCATTACTACGTCCATCACTCTTTTGCCTTTTTCCGGATCGTTGATTAAATTTCCCAGGATCGCCGGAACAATCTGCCACGACACGCCATATTTATCTTTCAGCCACCCACATTGGGATTCTGTACCTTCCTTAGTAAACTTGTCCCAATAAAAATCAATTTCTTCCTGGTCATCGCAGGGCACCACTATAGACACGCCTTCATTAAAAGTGAACTGGTGGGGCCCCGAGCTTTCCATAGCCGCAAACTCCTGGCCGTTCAATGTAAAGCGCGCATGGTTGATATGGCCTTCCACATCGCCTTCGCCTTTTCCATAACGGCTGATCATTTGTATTTCACTGTTATCAAAAAGTGAGGTGTAAAAATTAATGGCTTCTTCAGCTTTGCCGCTTTGCTCCTGCGTAAACATAAAGGAAGGCACAATTTTTTGCCCGGCATCGGCGCCCAGCATCAACTGCCAGTTTACACCGTACCTATCAGAGCACCAGCCATATTTTTCACTCCATGGATATTTATCCAGCGCCATCAGCACGCCTCCTTCTGCAGATAAGCGCTTCCATTTTTTGTCAATTTCGTCTTCTGAATCGCAAAAAACAAAAAAGGAAATGGAAGGATTTATTTTGAATTCCGGGCCACCGTTTAATCCCATAAATGACACTCCATCCAGCTCAAACATCACAACAAGGGGATTTTCAGAAATGATCTTTGAATGGTCAAAGACAGAAGAATAAAAAGTGGCGGCTTCTTTGGCCTTGCCATCAAACCAGAGACAGGGATATAACTGATTTTTCATTTTTATTATTTTTTTGCCTGTTTCAAAAATAATCAGAAAAAACATTCTAAAAGAGGCAGATTATGACATTTTATGAGCTTTTTGCGACAATTGTCATCGCATCTAAGTAATGACAATTAAGATACCAGTTTCCCGGGAATGTTCCCTGCTGTTGTGGCGCCCCGCCAACAATCTTTATTTCTGATACTTCTTTTTAAAGAAAGTTTTAGGTTTGGAACCAAGCTGCCACACCAGAAGCGTATAGATGGTCATCATCAATATTTATGAAAATGGAATCAAAGATTTTGTTTTTTTAACTCATTTCAGGTAGGACAAATTAATAGCTGTTGGGGGGGCCAACAGCAGCCGGAAGAACTCATAGAGGTCCCGGGGTGTTTTCGAAGGGTACTTTTATTTAAATCTCAGGTTGATTCCGATATTATTGGCTTGTAGCCCTGTTGTTTGCGTATAATGACCATAGCGTAATTCAACCATATTGAAGAAAGGAACATGGAACACTCCCTTCTCCGGCGTTATCCTTACGTTCACGCCATAAAATTGCGAAGTAAATGCAGAAAGATTATAATTGCTTGTGTAATTAGGGTCGGAGGCCTGATGTTGACCATAGGGCGCAAAATAGCGCGAGGCCGTCTGAATGTAGTAACGGTAGAATGGACTTATCGATACAAATGGAGATATTTTGTATGGCACTTCCAGGCTTGCTGTTTGGGCCTGGATTCCCCAATCGTCTTTGTAATAACGATAATAACTACGTAAGATCACCTTGTCGCCAAGAAAATAATTTAATCGGATTGCCAGCGGAAGCTTTAATCGGGTAGAAGGAAGGTTTTCAATTTTTTCGCTTCCGTCAGTAAAGTAAACCCTGTGGAAAGGGAGCCCCAGGTAACCGTTTTGTGCTACCCCTTCGGCAATGAATGCCAATTGAAAGTTCTTGTTAATTACCTGTGAAAAAGTAAGTGTGCCTGAATAGGTGTTTCTGGGGGTTCGTGGAATATGAATTCTGTTGTGTTCGCCGTCTTCGCTGGAAATAACATTACCGCTGGCGGTAGTATAAGTGGTGGGTGTATTTTCAATGGGCTTCGGAACAAATTCGGACGGCTCAATCAAAACGACCTTGTCAAAAAATGCCTGGCCTTGAAAATCTATGGAGGTGTTTTTATTTTTAGAAGATTTACCCAGGGAAAAAATCAAACCCAGGGAATGATAATTTACTTCGCTGGATACTGATGCTCCGAAACCAAGGTTGACACCGTTTGCTTTTTCAACCTTCCAGTTTGCAGAAGGATAAAACCTGTTGCCATAAGGCCTTGAGGCGCCTGATGTATTGATGTATGCCTGGGAAGCAGCAGTGTGATGATCAAATCCCATTTCAATATTCCAGGTGTATTTATTATTCAGTGCATTTTGCTTTACGAACTGCAATTCTATCACATTGGAAACATCACTTAGTTTTTGTGTGCCTACGCCACCCGTAACTGCAGAATGGTTTCCATCCTGGTTAAAATATCCGGAAACCAAATTCACTTCATCCAGGCGAAGTTTTTGATTTTTATAAGAGGAAGTATCAACATTATACGACTGGGAAAATGCAGATAAAAGCCAGAAATAAAGGCCAACAACCGTGAGACAAATTTTCTTCATTGTTTGTGTTTAATCTTACAATTACTTTTTTTGATTCTTTAGTTACAACCGCAACCACCACCCACTTTTCCGCCATTGGCGCCACTGGCTCCTTCGCGGTAACTTTGAAAATTGAGTTCGGTTTTTTCAACTTTTCGTGAGTTGAGTTGCATTTCTGCGTCATTGATTTTATTCTTCTGATACTCTTTTACGTCGGCGCATCCTGAAGAGATACTCAGAACAAAAAAGCCAAGTAAGGGAAGTAAGATAATTTTCTTTTTCATGCTAATCAATTATTGCATTTTATATTGTGTGAAGTATAAATTTTATTGTTGTCGTCAATGATCAGGCATTCTACCTGCTTTATTTGGTTGATCAGGTTAAGCCCGTGTTCAATGCCCATGATCATTACAGGCGTTGCCATTGCATCACAGATTTCTGCATTGGGAGAAATAACGGTTACGCTTTTGATGCCGCTTACAGGAAGCCCTGTGTGCGGATCAATAGTATGTGAATATTTCTTGCCATTGATCATTACAAATTTTTCGTAGTTGCCAGAGGTAGCTACCGCCATATCGCTGATGTTCATATAAGAAAACGGATGCCCTTTGAAATCAGGATGAATAATGCCCACTGTCCACGGTTTTCCACCCGGTTGATTGCCCCAGGTAGTAAGATCACCGGAAGCATTTACAATGCCGCTGGTAACCCCATTCTTTTTCATTACCTCCTTAGCCATTTCAGCGGCGTATCCTTTTCCAATTCCCCCAAAACCAATCCTCATTCCTTTCTCTTTTAAAAAAACAGTTTTGTTTTCGTGATCCAGCTCAATGTTTTTATAATTGATGAGACGCACCATTTTTTTTGCTTTTTTCGCAGAAGGTAATGCGGTCATTTTCTCGTCAAAATTCCAAAGGCTTTTGTCGATACTTCCGTAGGTAATATCGAAGGCTCCCTGGGTAACGGAAGAAATTTTGATACTTCTTTCAATGATCCCAAAGGTTTCAGCACTTACTGTCACCGGCCGGATTCCGGCATTCCGGTTGATATAATTGGTTTCACTGTCGTCGTTAAAGGTGGTAAGTAATTTCTCGATCCTTTGTATTTCCCTTACGCCATCATCAATCATCTGGTTGGCCCATTCAGGTGTATGCGCTACTACAGTTAATTCAAACTGATTACCCATTAACTTCATTGCGCGTTTATATACCTGTGGTTCTGTCATTAATTTAATTACGGTTTTACAGCAGTGATCTCATTAACAAAATTTTCGGCACCGTGGCTATAATAACCGTCCCAGACTTTTAATTTATTTCCCTTACTGTCCAGTAAAATGGTAAAAGGAAATTTTCCTTCAGGATTGTATTTTGCCGCCAGTGCATCATTTTCTTTTTGCCGTTCTTTAGGCAGCTCATCTTTCTTTTTTCTTGGAAAATCTGCATTAACAAGGATTAGATTGTCTTTAGCGTAATTCTCAAAAACATCAGCATTAAAAATATCTGCACGAAGTTTCATACAGGGAATACACCAATCAGATCCTGAAAAATTCAGGAGAATAAGTTTGTGTTCAGTCGTTGCGATTTGCTTTGCTTTATCCAGGTTGTTGAGCCATGGAGGAGTCGCAAAAAGGCCGGAAAGAAAAAAGGCAGTTGCCAGAAATAGTTTCATCATAGTTACGTTTTTTGTGGCTTATTCATTTAGTAGATAAAATTATGGCTTTGGTTGGGTGGCTATTCACAGAAAAATGTTAGCTAACAATGTATTAACTTGACAGTCCATTCTTTCTTAAAAGCAATGTCGTTTCTCGCAACTTTAAGCGAACTTTGAAAAGTAACAGTTCGGCCACCCAACCATTTCAGCTGTTACCTCCACTATGTTGGTAAACCCGACCGAGCATTTGGAACAAACCCGGCAACTCATCAAAGCATGTCTTGCACAAGACAGGAATGCACAAAGGAATTTGTATGAATTGTTCGCACCTAAAATGTTCGGTGTTTGCCTCCGGTATGCGCGCGACAGGGAAGAGGCAGAGGACATCATGCAGGAAGGATTTGCACAGGTTTTTAAATCATTACACCACTTCAAATTTTCGGGTTCTTTTGAAGGCTGGATGCGAAAAATAATGGTTTATTGTGCTATTGCCCAATATCGTGGAAAATCAAAATTGCATTTTGTTTTAAACCTGGAAGCTGAAGGAATTACCGATTTTAATAATGAGGAAATTTTAAGCCGCCTTGGCACTAAGGAGTTGTTGAAAATGGTTCAGGATCTGCCACCTGCCTACCGACTGGTCTTTAACCTGTATGTCTTTGAGGGATTCAAACATAGGGAAATTGCAATGGAATTAGGTATATCTGAAGGGACTTCAAAATCCAATTTGCATGATGCAAAAGTAATTCTGCAACGGGCTGTTACGGAAAGTATGAAAATTGCCAATCAAAAGTCCACGAATGGATAAAAATTTACAAAACATTGAAGACCTGTTTAAGAAAGGATTGGAAGGAATTAAAGAATTGCCTTCAGAAAAAGTATGGAATGATCTTGAACAATCACTTGAAAAAGATAATAGTGCAACGCTTAAGAAAAAATATAATTCTCTCAAAAAAGCTACCGTGTTTCTCCTCGTAATAGTGGTACTTCTGAGTATTTACGTTTTAAAAAATGAATCCAAAAAGACCGGCTCTCAAAAGAATAGGAACGTATCTGAAATTGCCGGTAACCTGAAAACCCCATCCCCTACAAAGCCTACTCCTTCAACTGGAACGATTAACAACGAACAACCTAAAAATAACCTAAACCCTGTAAGGAAAGCAGATCAAAATAAAGGAATCATCAGCACTGCCGATGAAAATGCATTCAAAAGAAAAGGAGCAAATAAAAATATGAATCCTCCGACCATAAAGGTTTCTAATGTTACGGCAATTGGTCATGAAAATCGGTGGGCAGAACTGAAGAATAACAACGAAAACAATTACAGCGCATTTCCTGAAAAACCGGAAGCGAAGGATGAAGCGGGGAATCACTTTGATAATTTACATCTGTTTCGCGCCTTCAATATTGAATTGCCAATAACTTCTTTCAATACTCTGAAGGAAGTATCCTCTGTTTCGCCCTATATAATGCCTGCAAAACTCACCATCGAAAGACCGGTACCCATTGCCCGGTCTCCGCTGTTTTATGCCGGTTTTTTTTATTCGCCCACTATTCCTTTCTCGCGCCTTAGGGATGACGACCATCATTATGGAAATCCGGATTCACGGGAGTTTGAAAGAAGGGAATCCGGAAGCTATTCATATTCTTTTGGCTTTTCTATTGGTTACGGCTTGAACCGTAAATGGTCATTACAAACAGGCATCACCTTGTCCACTTTAAAGATGCACGTTGAGCCTGAAAAAATTTATGCTGAACGCGATAACAGAGGAATGGTGAAGTATCCAATCAATACATCCTCGGGCAAAGGATACATCCTTCCCTCTTTTAGAAACAATCCAAGTATCGGTGACAGTTTGTTTAGCCGCAACACCAAACACACTCTTCAATATACAGTCATTCCACTGGCGATACAATACAGGTTATCCTCCAGGCGCCGCCTGTCAGCAAATCTTCTTGCAGGATTGTCAGCAAATCTTTTATCCAGGGGAAAAATAAGCACTGAAGTAGAAAGCGGCAATGAAAGTGAACTGGAAAAAACCCACGAAATTCATGGTTTGAAACCGGTTTATTTTAACGGTCTTACCGGGATAAGTTTTAATTACAAGCTTTACAAAAATCTTGCACTTACTTTTTCTCCAATCCTCAATTTCGCAATAGACCCAATTAATAAAAATCTTCCGGTAAAATCTTACCCGGGAACAATTGATTTTCAGTTTGGACTAAAAACAAAATTTTAATCCCGCTCTGTGACAAAGGGAAACGGTTATTGAAATCAGTTAGATTAGATTGACATTATATGGTATCTCCGCTTTAGGGCAAGCTTAAATTTATTTATTAGTAAATGTCTCCTTGATATACGCAACGTCCACTATCTTGAGACGTTGCTACGAAAAAAAAGGAAATGGAAGGATTTATTTTGAATTCCGGGCCACCGTTTAATCCCATAAATAACACTCCATCCAGCTCAAACATCACAACAAAATCTCAATCATAGCTTAATAAAAAGCGATTCCATTTGCAAACTATCTTACCCCTTATTAAAACACCAAACGATAAAAAATTAATTGGTGACAGAATCCGGAAATTGAAGGACTAAGAACTTTTCCTAAATTCGTATCAGCAAGAGATATGAGAGACTGAATTTATTTTACAATTGCCACTGAGAAACCCACCCGGTACTAAAAATTTCCAAAATAAAAACCAGCAATATGACCACAAAAACCAACAACATTGTTTATTGGATTTCGACTATTATTTTTTCCGGCCTGATGATATTCTCGGCTGCAGGCGGCCTTCAGCCAAGCCAGCAATCTATTCAAATCATACACGAAGGCCTTGGCTACCCGGTTTATTTTATACAATTTATCAGCGTTGCAAAATTAATCGGCGTCATTGTCATCCTGATTCCCGGGTCGGGCAGGATAAAAGACTGGGCCTATGCCGGCTTATTCTTTGATCTTGCAGGTGCTGTGTATTCAGGCATTGCCGCATCACCCAAGTTTGACCCTTTGATCCTTACCATGCTTATCTGGATTGTGCCGGGTATTGTGTCGTATTATTACTGGCGGAAGAAAATAAGGCATGATGGTGGGGTTATTAATTGATAGAAAACACCAGCGTTTCCTTCCCCGATAAAAAAACGCCTTATTTCTTTATTTACTCCAATTAACTCATCGCGGCACTTTCATTTCGGTGGTAATCTTTGATAAACTTCGCTCCGGTCGTCTTGACGTCACTGATGCTTTTTTCTTACTTTCAACACATGAAACCAAAATATATTCTTCTGAATTTTTGTTGGCTGGCGTTTATCCTTTTCGTAAATTCTCCTTACGCGAAGGCACAGGCAAAGCCTATCAGCCTGAACCCTGAAAATCCTCACTATTTTCTTTATAAAAATAAACCCACCGTTTTGATCACTTCCGGGGAGCATTATGGAGCGGTGCTAAACACTGATTTCAATTATACCATTTACCTGGATGAACTTCAGTCAAAAGGGCTTAACCTGACGCGGACGTTTAGTGGCAGTTATGTAGAGCCGTCGAATGCTTTTAATATCTCAAAAAACACACTGGCCCCGGGGCCGGGTAAGTTTCTATGTCCCTGGAAAAGAAGTGGCGTACCGGGCTACGCGGGAGGCGGTAATAAATTTGACCTGTCGCAATTTGATGAGACTTATTTTAAACGCCTCAAAGATTTTGTGGCTACGGCGCGAAGCAGGGGTGTCATTGTCGAATTCACCCTGTTTTGCCCTTTTTATGGCGATGAACAATGGATGCTCAGCCCGATGAATGGCCTGAATAATGTGAATGGCATCGACACCATGCCGCGCACGGATGTTTATACGCTTGATAAAAACCGCGGTCTTCTTGCCGTGCAGGAAAAACTGGTCCGCAAGATCATTAGTGAGTTGAAGGATGAAGATAATGTAATGTATGAGATCTGCAATGAGCCTTACTTTGGCGGGGTTACTCCTGAATGGCAACATCATATTGCCAAAGTGATCTCTGAAGCAGAAAAAGATTTTCCTTTCAAACACCTGATTACTCAAAATATTGCCAATGGGCACGCCAAAATAAAAGATCCGTTTCCGGAGGTTTCCGTATTTAATTTCCACTATGCGTGGCCGCCCGTAACTGTAGCGATGAATTACCAGCTTAATAAAGCGATCGGCGATAATGAAACGGGTTTCCGCGGCAATACCGATTCCACCTATCGTATGGAAGGCTGGCGGTTTATCCTTGCCGGTGGAAGCCTCTACAACAACCTGGATTATTCGTTTACCGCGGGAAATGAAAGAGGCACTTACCATTACCCCTCCACGCAGCCGGGCGGAGGAAGCAATTCACTCAGGGGGCAGCTCAGCTTTTTAAAGAAATTTATTGAAGGATTTGATTTTGTAAAAATGCATCCTGACAGCAGCCTGGTCAGCAAAGGCTCGTTGCCTCATGCAGAAGCTACGGTGCTGGCCCAACCGGGCAAAGAATATGCGGTATATTTTTATGGTACATTGCCTTCCTCTTTTGGACTACACCTGTCGCCCGGCAAATATGTTGTTTCGTGGATGGATACAAAAACAGGTAAGTATAAAAACAGGAAAGTGATCAATAGTGCCAATGGTAAAGTGACCGTTTCGCCACCGGCTTATGCAGATGATATTGCTTTGAGAATTATGAGGAAGAAATAGTTTGTTATTGTGTATGATAGCTGTATTGGCTTTTGTTTTATAATGCTACTAAAAATTAGCAAGGCGCTTAAAATAAAAACCCCGGCTAATCGCCGGGGCCTGTTTAGTTTTCATAAAGCCTTAGTTAAGTTGCCATCTCCTTAACCTGCTACTTGCAGAACGCACTTTACGATTGTGGTTCCACATGTCTATGGTGGTGAAATTTCTTTTTTGACCATTTTCATTAACGTTGGTTTCTTGCAACCGTGCGTCTTGTTGTCCGTAGTCATTTAACTGCACAGTTGTTTGTGTAGTAATACTTTTCATTAGAACTCCTTTTTAATGTTTAATTAATAAATGTCTTTCGGGGAAAAGCGGAGGATAACGTCGGCAGTTATTATAGAATTTTCGCTGCCATAATCCGTTGCGCTCATCTTGAAGTTGATATCTTACTTCCCCAGACTATTGCGGTGCAAAATTACATACAAGCACCCCGCTTCTAAAAACATATTAGACGTTATAACGGTATCTCCAAAGCCATGAATTTTAGAATAAGTCGCAGTAAATCATATCGTTAGACATGTCTGTTTTAGGATTTCCAGCAGCCATCCCGATAAATCACACTAAGCAGTAAAGCAACAAAAAAGAATGATTTTTATATTTTGCTTAGTTACACCAACAGCGGCGGAGGCGGTGCGACAACGCATGCAGAAAAGGGAAAGCCAACATTATTCCAGCATCTTATTCAGCCCTTCTTTTTCAAATAAGATCCGGCCTGTTTTTAAATCTGACCAGCCTTCTTTTAACTGGTAAGTGAATGCGGGTGTGCCTTCATCGAGGCGGCACTCAACAAACCGGGTGGCCACCTTACCATTTTCGATTTCTTCCAGGGTTGTTAAATGTTGCAGCGCGGCTGTTTTAAATGTTTTGGTCAAATTACGGGATCTGCTATTACTTCGTTCAATTTGAAGAAAGTGACATAACAGCAGACGATAATCTCAAAACAAGATTGGCTTTATAGTTGCCGTTTATAACGATAAAATAATTTATTATGGCAAACGA
>JBIQMJ010000122.1:0-11855 GCA_044463445.1 Segetibacter koreensis | reverse complement strand
TTATATAATCTTCGAGGTGTAATAACTTCCTTGTTATGATCAATAGGTTTTGCACCATAGCAAACCCCGAAAATACCGCGCCCGCAACAAAGTAAGGCGGGAAAATGGTGGTATGCCAGCCTGGAATAACGGAGGTGGCGAAGTCAAAGGATACGATAGTGTGTACAGACAACACAAGTGGAGTAGCCAACCCCGCTAACACCAGCGCAAGGCTTTCCTGGCGCTGCCAGTGTTTGGTACTACCTGTCCAACCAAAAGATGCCAGGCCATAAAACATTTTTCTAAACTTGGTCTTTGCCCTATCGCGCACAGTAGCCAGGTCTGGCAAAAGCCCTGTGTACCAGAAAAGTAAAGAAACGGTAAAATAGGTTGATACTGCAAATACGTCCCACAAAAGAGCAGAATTAAAATTAGGCCAAACGGGGCCACGTGTATTAGGATAAGGCAATACAAAAAATCCCATCCAAACCCTTCCCATGTGAAATATAGGGAATTGACCGGCACACATTACAGCAAAGATCGTCATGGCCTCAGCAGCCCTGTTAACACCGGTTCTCCATTTTTGTCCAAACAATAAAAGGATGGCAGATATTAAAGTGCCCGCATGTCCAATTCCGATCCACCAAACGAAGTTGGTAATATCCCATCCCCAACCAACCGTATGGTTAATATTCCATTGCCCGATACCATAATCAACCTCACGATAAACAGAGTAGACACCAAAAAGCAGCAATGCTACTGCAATTGAGAAACCGATCCACCAAAGACGCGTTGGTGAAGTCTCTACCGGGCTAATAATATCTTCTGTTACCTGGTGATAATTTTTATCACCGTCAATTAAAGGCTCACGGAGTTGCGATTCATATTTTAATAATGACATACTCTTTTATTAGCTTTTTGTTACAGTTTAATCTGTAAGCTTATTAAATATCGGTTATTAAACTTTTTCTTTTGTACTTCCTACTTCTCTATTAGTGTTTCTTACCAAAGTAAGATAGTTAATATTAGGAAGCGTGTGCAATTGTTCGAGCACATAAAACTTCCTGTTCTTTTGCTCTTCATTTCTCAATTTGGAAATTTTACTTTCCGGATCATTTACATTTCCAAACTGGATAGCATGTGTAGGACAGGCCTGCATACATGCAGTTTTCGCTTCCTGATCCTTCAACACCCTGTCCTCTTTTTTGGCGTTTAATTTTGCCAATTGTAAACGCTGAATACAGAAAGTACATTTTTCCATCACCCCTCTTGAACGAACTGTAACATCAGGATTTAAAACCATCCTGGTAAGATCGTCCTGGAGATTCATAGTCGCATCTGAAATAATACCACGCTGGTTATCCGGGAAACTATCCGCCCCATTCCAGTCAGCCCAGTTAAAACGACGTACTTTATACGGACAGTTGTTGGCGCAATATTTTGTACCGATACAACGGTTGTAAATCATCTGGTTCAATCCTTCACTGCTGTGATTGGTTGCAGAAACTGGGCATACATTTTCGCATGGAGCATTATCACATTGCTGGCAGAGCATGGGTTGAAAAACTACATCCGGTTTTTTGGGGTCGCCTGTGTAATAACGGTCTATACGAATCCACTGCATATCCTGGAATCTCGCCACTTCAGCTTTACCTACGGTTGAAATATTATTCTCAGCAACACAGGCAATTGTACAAGCACCACATCCGATACACGTATTCAGATCAATACTCATTCCCCATTTGATTCCGGGTCTGTCGAATGTCGGATAAAGAGTGGCGTCTCTCGTAAAGTTTTTGCCATATTGCTTTAGTTCTTCTTCCTCTTCCTCATTAAGTGCACCAGGATGAGCAATAAAATCGGCAATTCTTGTCTCTCTTACAACGGGCCTTCCTTCAGTCAAACTGTGTGTCTGCGTTGTTGCAATTTTATATTTCTTATCGGTTTTCTCAATTTGTGCCGGCGCGTTATATACTATGTTTGAACCATTAAAAACCACCAAGGGATAGGCGTTTTTACCGGAATCTACCGCAGCAGGCCCAATGTATTCAGCAGTTTTTGCTTTATCATTGCTTTCTCTTCCATATCCAACCGCTACGGCTACCACATCAGGATGCATTCCCGGTGTGATCATAGCTGCCAGTTCAATTGTCTTTCCATTTGAAGTTATTTTCACCACAGGCTTTTCAGGATGTACTTCATATTTGTCAGATTCACGCGGATTGAACAGGTCAATATCAAAAAGTTTTTTACCTAATTCGGGAGAAATCATTGCGTAATTATCCCATGTAGCTTTTGACATTGGATCGCTGGCTTCCTGTAACCATGCATTGCCGGCTCTTGAACCTGTACCCATAGAAATTTTCTGGTACAATACCAATTCAATTTCGCTGCCTTTGGCTGCGCCTATCTTTGCTGCCGCATCTGCAATATTTCCTGAAAAAGGAGTTGCAGTGGCGGCACCAGTAGTAGCAGCATTATTTATAGAAATAGAAGAATCACTAATTGCTTCATTTGGGAATGGCTTAGGGATAATCGATCCAATAGAATCGGCAGTTCCAACTGCAGCCAACGCGGTGGCGACACCAGAAGTAAGATTGGATGGATTTACTACTACAGGCTCAGTCTGAAGTTTTGAATTCTCCATAACCCCATCCTGTAAGAAGGTTTCATATTTATCAAGGCTTCCCAATTGTTGCAGCCAATAAGCCCTGAAGTATCCTTCATATTCACCGGGATTTCCGGTTAATTTCAAAAGTGAAGATTCAAATTGCCTTGTTTTAAACAAAGGATGTATGAGCGGCTGGATCGCACTGATGTATCCTGTTTGCTGTTCCGAATCTCCCCAGCTTTCCAACCAGTGATGAGAGGGAATTACGTATTTACACAATTCTGTTGTCTCATCCATTTTTTCACTGTAAGACAAAGTGAAAGGGCATTTTTTTAACCCGTCAGCAAATTTTTTTGCATCAAAATAATTATAGACAGGATTGGCTCCATAAACGATCAATGCACCTACGTTTCCTGAATTTAAATCCTGTGTAAGTGTTACCATATCAGCATCAACACCCTGACGGTAATTAATTTTTGAATTCCAGTCAATGGTCGAACCATTGGCTCCTATTGCCTGGTTGATCGCGTTTACTATGACCTGGATATTTTTATCATTGCTGCCACAAACCACTAATGATGCTCCTTTATTTGCCATCAATTCCGCAGCAGTTTTTTTAACTCCATTTGCAAGATCCCCTTGCAATGAGGCTGTAGTTCCGCCTCCCAAAGCTCCTAAAAGCGCAAGTGCAATCGCACCTGTTTCAGAGGGCTTATGAAGATACCTTTCGTCAGCATTTGCACCGGTCATACTATAATATCCTTCAAACTGAATATGCCTGCTCATGGAAGGATTCTTTTCATCGATCCTTCTTCCTACTGCATATTGATTGGCAAAAACCACAGGGCTGATCCAGTTACCTAAAAAATCAGCATCTAGGCTAACAATCACTTTCGCCTTATCAAACCGGTAAGAAGGAATGTATTTCTTACCATAAGACGCTTCGTTGGCTTCAATCATACCACTGCATGAAACCGCATCATATTGTACATGGCGGCTTCCGGGATGTTTTGCTAAAAGATCGTTTATAATTTGTTTCCCGGTAATCGAAGTGTAAGAGCTGGTTAATAAAACCAATGGCTTTCCTGCATTTGCATTTAATCCATCAGCTATCATCTTATCAATTGCTTCAAAAGTAGCCTCCTTTTTATTTACCATTGGGTACCGAAGCCTTGTTGTATCATACAAATCCAAAACAGAAGCCTGAACCTGTGCTGACGTGCCTCCTTCTGTTAAAGAAGAAAGTGCGTTTCCTTCTATTTTGATAGGGCGCCCTTCTGTTTGTTTCACCACCACAGGGACTGCATCACCATCGCTTAAATAAGTAGAAGCATAATAATTAGGAATACCCGCAATCAGATCGTCTGGCTTATGAAGAAAAGGAATACTTTTCCGAACAGGCATTTCACAACTGGCAGCAATAGCAGCGGCAGCAGTACTGAATCCCATATATTTCAAAAAATCCCTTCTTGGAGTTTTAGCATTGAAAAGATTTTCATCAGCCAATTCTTCAAAAGGAAGTTCTTTAGTGAATTCATCTTTTAATGCTTTTTTATTGGCTTCAGTTTGGTTCAGTTCTCCAAAATTCTGCCAGTACTTTTTTTCACTCATATTTATTCCATCCGCTATGGCGGATTATTAGCTTAAATCATAGATCTAAGAAATGAACAATATTGTTTCTTTGTTTTAGTCAAACTCTGTTGTGAGCCTGAAATTTATTTAATAATGACATTTTCCGCATTCAGTTCCACCAATCATCTGCACTGTTACACTATCGTATTTTTTATCCTTAATGTCCTGGTGGAATTTCTCGTAAAGGCTGTAAAATTTATTTCCATTTCCTTTGCTATCGTCAAATTGAACATTGGTTGTTCTGTGACAATTGACACACCACCCCATACTTAAATCTGCAAATTGTTTTACCTGCACCATGTTCTGAATTTCTCCATGACAGGTCTGGCAGGCTATCTGGCCAACTTTTACGTGTTGAGAATGATTGAAATAAACGAAGTCAGGAAGATTATGGATTTGCACCCATTCGATGGGCTTACCAGGCTTATCGTATTTTTTAGTATCAGGATTCCAGCCAGCATATTTATACAATTTCTGTATTTCTGCATTGGCATCTACAGTAGTTCCATCATCACGTATTATCGGTGCGCCTGTATATTCTTTGACAGCCATGTGGCAGTTCATACAAACATTTACCGCAGGGATTGTTGCATGTCTGCTATCCTGAGCGCCACCATGGCAATACAAACAACTGATCTGGTTCACTCCTGCATGAACTTTATGAACAAAATAAATTGGCTGATCGGGCTGGTATCCCTGCTGACGCCCTAATCCCATTGCGCCTTCCACAAGAAAATACCCCGCAAAAACAAAGAGAACGATGGTAATCAGCAGTAAATAAGTCTTATTCCTGTAGAATGGAACATTAGGCGGTGATTTAATTCCATCTTTTTCATCGGTAAGTTTTTTAAGATTGCTGTTTACCTGCAACAGTACGAGGCCAATCACTGCCAATATTAAAGTAAGCAATCCATATAATACCGTATTGTCAGAAGAAGGAGTTGTTTTTACATTGCTTACTGCGCCCGGGGCGCCTGTAGTCGCCTCACTTCCTGGTTCCTTAAAATTGTCAGCATAATCCAATATGGCATCTATCTGTGAATTGGTCAAATCAGGGAAAGAAGTCATTACCACTCCGCCCATCTGATCTTTCAATTTCTTGGCATAAGGATCTGTCATCGCCATTGCGGTGGCATTGCGGATCCATTCATAATGCCAGCCCTTTGATGGTTCCCTGTCGCGGGCGCCCTTTAGAGCCGGCCCTACATATTGTTTATCTGGTTTGTGGCAACTTGCGCAGTTGGCTTTAAACAGGGCCTCCCCATCAGAAGATTGAGCATATAAAAAATTCTGGGAGGAAATTAAAGTCAGAAAAATGAATACTGCAAATGTTCTAGTAAAAAGCCTTTTTACTTGGTTCATACTCTTTTTTACCTATCTTGATTATGGAATAATATCATTGCTGACCGCAAAAGTAACAAAGCATGTTGAGATAATCTTAACATTTTTAAATTTTTTTTTTCTTAATTAGTAAGGTTTTTTCAAAAAAAAAATCGTATTGATATAAGCACCTTAACGAAAATACGCTGGGATCAAGGAATACAAGAGAAAATGATTTTTCGAAATACGGAACTCCACTGACCAAAATAATCTCATTTTTGAATTCAAATATCTAATAGAGATAGGATTATCTTTAATTGAAATCAAAAAATAAAAAGAAAAATCCCTGGTGAATAAATATTCCGTATTCCTCTCAAAAAATTTCACTTCCTTGCCAAACAAAAAATGATTTCTTTTGCCTGAATTATTTTTTCCGCTCAAGAATTATTAATTGACTTTTTATTTTATTTTGAAAGAAAGACGATAATTTTTTTGAGAATAGGAAAGCAGGCGGATGTGAGAAAATATACAATCATTTTAATTAGCAGGTAATCAATATGAGTGAACATAACATCATCATTTTTGCATCCGGAGCGGGAAGCAATGCGCAACAGATAATAAACTATTTTAAAAAAGACAAGGAGATCAAAATTGCCCTGATAGTTTGCAACAATCCCAGGGCAGGCGTTTTGCAAATTGCAGCCAACGAAGAAATTCCTGTTTTATTAATTCAGAGGGATGAGTTTTTTAAAAATGGCTATTGGGAGGAAATTAAAAAATACCATCCTGATCTGATTGTACTGGCAGGTTTTTTATGGAAGATCCCTGAAATATTGATCACTCATTTTCCCAATAAGATTATTAATATTCATCCAGCACTGCTTCCGGATTACGGAGGCAAAGGAATGTATGGAGGCGCAGTTCACAAGGCCGTGATTGATGCCGCTGAAAAAGAAAGCGGGATCACGATCCACTATGTGGATGATAAATACGATCATGGAGAAATCATTTTCCAGGCCAGGTGCTTTTTGGATCCGGGAGAAACTCCTGAATCTCTTGCTCATAAAATCCATAAGCTGGAACATCAATATTTTGCAGTAACCATTGAAAATATTTTGAAAGAAAAGCCTTTGGCCTGAAAAAAAGTAAAATAAAAAATACCTCTTTTTATTGATTTACTATCGGAAGTGTATTTGCGAAATGAAATTAAAAGCATTCACTTAAATTTTTTTTTGCAAAAAAACTGAGAAATTCCGGCCTGATAAATATTGGCACGGCTTTTTGTGAATTTGGAATAAACAAAAATTTATTATTATGCTTAGATGGGCCGTTATTTTTATTGTAATTGCAATTATCGCTGCTATTTTAGGATTTGGCGGAATCGCTGCCGGTGCGGCCTCAATTGCAAAAGTGCTGTTTTGGATTTTCTTAATATTGTTCGTATTAACCCTGATATTTGGCGGAAGAGTGTTCAGGTAATGGATTAATAGGAACCCATATTTAGAATCCAATTGACGATAAAAGATCCCGGAAAATTAATCCAGGATCTTTTTTTTATCAATATCTCTAATACTTATACAAATTGTAGAATTGTTTACTCAATCAATTGAAAGAAGATATTCTACAAAACCATAATCCGGTAAATTATTAATTCTGGTTATTTGTTGCTTTACTGTAATACCATTTTCGTGTGTGCTTAACCGTTATCTACATTTTTTATCATCTTCTTTCAAAAGAATAATGGAATTCAAATTCTTTTGGCGGGGTTGCTTTTAGCAGATTTTTTACAAAATAATCCCAGCGGCGCCTCATCATATAGAATGAATATTGTCCATAGCCATGATGGCTATTGGGAAATAGCACCAGGTCATAATCTTTATTGGCTTTTTCCAACGCTTCTATTACGAGCATCGTGTTAGACGGAGGAACATTGTCATCCATCATCCCATGAGCCAGCATTAACTTTCCTTTCAGGTTCTTTGCATAGATTTGATTTGCCTGTGGCTCATAGTTGGAAATTCCACCCGGGCCTTTTTTTAAAAGCCCGATATATCTTTCACCCCAGTCATCTTCGTAATTTCTGTTGTCATGGTTTCCTGATTCGGCAATACCTACTTTGAAAAAATCAGGATAAGTAAACATAGCGTCTGCAGTAGCAAAACCGCCTCCTGAATGCCCCCAGATTCCAATCCTCGTAGTATCAATAAAAGAATATTGTTGAGCCAGTTGCCTTATGCCTGTCACCTGGTCGGGCAATGTATTTTCAGCCATGTTACCGTAGCTCATGTCGTGAAAACTTTTTGAGCGAAGCGGATTGCTCGTTCCTTCAATTTGCACCATCACAAAACCAAGTGCAGTTAAGGCATTATTATCTCCGCGCGAAGCCCTGAATGACCAGCTTCCAACGCTGCCCCCCTGCGGACCGGGATAGATATAATCAATGATAGGATATTTTTTATCCTGATCAATTTTGGCAGGTAAAAAAAGCAATCCATAAATATCAGTCTTGCCGTCAGCAGCCTTTACGCTAAAGGGTTTGGGAGGCTGCCAGCCTGTTGCTTTCAACCTTGAGATATCCGTTTTCTCCAAAGTGGAAATCAACTTTCCGGTCATATTTCGCAAAACAATTACCGGTGGCACATCAGGCTGCGAATAACTGTCAATAAAATATTTCTCATTAGGTGAAAGATCAACCGAATGATTTCCTACTTCAGGCGTAAGCGTGGCCAGATTTTTACCTGAAAAATCTATTTTGCAAAATTGCGTAAAATAGGGATTTTCCTTCTCTCTTCCATCGGCCAAAAAATACAATTGCCTTTTTTTAGAATCTACTTTCAGCAGCTCTGTTACTACAAAATCTCCTGTAGTAATTTGGTTTTTAAGCTTGCCGGTTTCAGAATCATATAAATACAGATGGCCCCAGTTATCCCGTTCAGAATACCAGATAATCTCATGTGTTTGGGGAAGATAACGCCAGTTGATGGCGCCCTGTCCCGATTCATATTGCGTAGGGACTTTTTCGGTAAATACGTCCCGGACTTCGCCTGTAACGGTATTGGCTATACGAAAATTTTCTATTTTATGATCGCGCGACGTAGAAACGAACGCAAGCTCACTTCCATCAGCGTTCCAGTCCACATCATCAAAAGTACCACTACTTGAAATATCATCGCTTAAGGTTCCACGGTGAAAATCCGGTGTCATTTTTAACCGGATTACTTTTGGCGTATCCACGTTGATGATTACACGCTCAATCATGATCACATTTGAATCACCGGGCAAAGGATATTTCCATTCTTCTAATTTTGGATGGCCAACATTAGTTGTTACCAAATACATGTTTCCCACCTTTCGCTGGTCCTGTTGAAAAGTGGCAATCTTTTTTGAATCCGGCGACCAGCGCAAAATAGCTTTATCACTGTGCTTCCAGCCTGCATTGTCGGTAGCGTAGCCAAAATCTTTTACGCCATCGGTCGTTAATTGTGTTTCTTCTCCTGTTGCCAAATTTTTCACCCACAAATTGTAATCTCTGATAAAAGCCGCTTTTTCTCCGTCAGGAGAGATCACTTCATTCCGGTCTGACCGGGTGAGGGTTTCTTCAGGCAAATCTTCCCGCGCTACAATTGATTTTTTTCCCGTCCGCGCATCTACTAAAACATAATCGGTTTTGCCAGCCTTTGAATCGGTATACCAAAATTGCTCATCGGAGATCCAATGCGGATCTACTCTTCCATGATCAATGTATTTTTGAGTATTATAAGAAAGAAGGCTTTCTGCACGCGCATAATCAGCAGAAGTTAAGGTATCAGCGCATTGGGCGTTCGACTGATTTGAGATCAAAACGAACGCAAAAATAATTAAGAGGTTTTTCATGAAATGTATAAAATTTTTAACCGGTAAAAAGTATGTTGCAAATTAAAACTTTTAAGGGCAGATACACTCGTGCTATTTTTTAAAAATTAAATCCCGCTATAGTGAAGCAATTTATTTGGCTGATTTTTATTTTGTGAAATCGCAAAAAAATTTGCAACGCATATTGCTATTCTTTTATCTTTAATCTTTCGTATTGCGTTTGGCTATTGCCAATGACAGATTTTATTTTAACCAACTTTCTTTAAAACCAATAACTTAAAAATGACTGAAAACATTAAACCGCACAGGCTTTATTCACTTGATGCCTTGCGTGGCTTTGACATGTTCTGGATCATGGGCGCCGATGAAATTATGCACACCATGAGCAAAGCCACCGGCGCACCGTTATGGCAAACTTTAGCCAACCAGTTTACACATCCTGCCTGGAACGGATTTCATTTTTACGATTTGATATTCCCGCTTTTTTTATTCATTGCAGGCGTTGCCACTCCTTATTCTGTGGGTCGCGCCATGGAAAAAGGGAAAACCCAACAACAGGTTTTGTGGCGGGTGGTAAAAAGAGGGCTCGCTCTCGTGATCCTCGGTATAATTTATAACAATGGGCTGACCATCGAACCTATATCCAAAATGCGTTTTGCAAGTGTTTTGGGAAGAATCGGATTGGCCTACATGTTCGCCAATATCATTTACATTTATTCAAAATACCGCGCGCAAATCATTTGGTTTTTTGGAATTTTAATTGGTTACTGGCTGATGTTTAAATTTACTTCTGCCCCGGGGTTCCCGCATGGCGATCTTACCATGCAAGGAAATTTCGCCTCTTATGTCGACCGTCTTTTTTTACCGGGAAGGCTCTACGAAGTCATTCACGATCCTGAAGGAATTATGTCGACCATCCCGGCCATCGCTACTGGCTTATTGGGAATTTTAACAGGACAATTATTAAAAAACAGTTCTTACACCCAAAAAGCAAAAGCTGGGCTAATGGCAGGTGTGGGCGCAATATTCATTATTGTGGCGCTGTTTTGGAATTTCAATTTTCCGATTAATAAAAATCTTTGGACCAGTTCTTTTGTTTTAAACGTGGGTGGCATCAGCCTGTTGTTGCTCGCGCTGTTTTATTATATCATAGATATTCTTGGTTATAAAAAATGGGCTTTCTTCTTTAAAGTGATCGGGATGAATTCAATCCTGATTTACATGTCTGGAAGATTTATCAATTGGGAATATAGTACCCATGCTTTCCTGGGCTGGCTGGGGCAGCTCATTGGAAATCCTTTTAATGCTGTGGCCATGGCTGTGTGCATTGTACTGGTAAAATGGGTCTTCCTTTATTTTATGTACAAAAAGAAAATATTTCTCAGGGTTTAGAAGATGAGTTTTAATTACATTTGAAACTTAAAATCAAAAAAATGATTCGTGTAAAAGCATATGCCACCAAAGGCCCGGAAGAATTATTAGCACCTTTTGAATTTGAAAGAAGAGAATTAAAAGAACATGATGTACTGATAGACATTCTTTTTTCTGGCGTCTGCCATTCCGATGTTCACCAGGCCCGTAATGAATGGGGCGGTTCAATTTATCCGATGGTTCCAGGCCATGAAATTGTAGGAAGAGTACTAAAAGTCGGCAGCGCCGTTTCCAAATTTAAAGAAGGCGATCTCGCCGGGGTGGGCGTAATGGTAGATAGTTGCAGGGAATGCCATCCCTGTAAAAATTACCTTGAACAATATTGTGTAGAAGGAATGACCGGCACCTACAATGGTTATGAAAGAGATAAAAAAACAAGGACACAGGGAGGTTATAGTACGCAAATTGTAACCGATGAAAGGTGGGTATATCACATTTCTGAAAAACTGGAATTATCCGGTGTGGCGCCGTTGCTTTGCGCGGGCATCACTACTTATTCACCACTGAAATTTGCTGAGGTAAAACCAGGCGATAAAGTAGCAGTGGCAGGCCTTGGTGGTTTGGGCCACATGGCGGTGAAATTTGCTGTGGCGATGGGCGCTGATGTTACCGTTCTCAGCACTTCTGCTTCCAAAGAAAAAGATGCGCTGGAACTGGGCGCTCACCATTTTGTTTTGAGCAATGATAAAGCGACGATGAAAAAACTTCAAAACCATTTTAATGTAGTTCTTGACGCTATCAGCGCCGATCACGATTATCAAAAATATCTTGATTTACTGGATTTGGATGGAAAATTATTGGTAGTAGGCTTACCAAAAGATCACCCGAAAATAAATCCATTTGCACTTTTAAAAAACCGGAGATCCATCATTGGCTCAATGATAGGCGGCACCAAAGAAACACAGGAAATGCTTGATTTCTGCGCGGAGAAAAATATCACTGCCGATGTAGAGGTTATCAAAATGCAGGACATTAATGAAGCGTTTGAGCGCATGTTAAAAAATGATGTGAAGTACCGCTTTGTGATTGA
>JBIQMJ010000121.1:0-11941 GCA_044463445.1 Segetibacter koreensis | reverse complement strand
TATCTTAATCCTAACCTTGTTCGTTACATCGAATTCATATTCACTTCCTAAACTCAGCAGTTTGTCCTCAGCAAAAGCTACTATCTATCTTGATTTTGATGGTCAAACTGTGAGCGGAACCTCCTGGAACGGAGGCGCTACTTTTTATTGCGAACCGGCAGTACTAACCGATGCGCAAATAACAGAAATTTTTAACCGGGTTTCAGAAGATTACCGGCCTTTTAATATTAATATCACTACCGACTCAACCATATTTTTAGCCGCCCCGCTTGCCCAAAGAATCAGAATTATTGTAACTCCCACCAGCGGCTGGTATCCCGGCGTTGGTGGAGTTTCATTCACCGGTTCTTTTGTTTGGGGAGATGATACCCCGGGATTTGTTTTCCCTGACAGGCTGGGCAATCTCCCCAAATTGATTGCAGAATGCTGTACTCATGAAAGTGGCCATACGGTTGGCCTTTCCCATCAGTCAAAATACAGCGGCACGTGTAGTTTGATCGCAACTTATAATGACGGTGCAGGGCTTGGTGAAACAAGCTGGGCGCCGGTAATGGGGAACAGTTATTACAGAAATTTATCGGGCTGGAACAATGGGCCTACTCCATACGGTTGCACCAATGACCAGGATAATCTTTCTATCATCACTTCGAGAAATGGATTCACTTACAGGCCAGACGACCATTCTGATAACCCTTCCAATAATCCCACTCTTCTCAGCATTGTAAAAACCCAATTTTCATCTGATGGGATCATTACTACAAATTCTGATAAGGATGCTTTCAAAATAAGTATTCCTCAAAACGGCTTTTTTCATTTAGAGGCAAAACCTTATTCAGTAGGACCCAATAATGAAGGAGCAGACCTGGATATGGAAGTAACATTGCTCAACAGCAAAAAGAATGTAGTTGAAGTATATAATCCGCAAGACAAACTGGATGTGACTGTAGATACCACCCTCATGGCCGGTGATTATTACCTGGTAGTAAACGGATCAGGAAATGCAAACACCAGCAATTACGGAAGCCTTGGATCTTATAGAATAGCAGGCATTTATTCGCCATTAACCGTTATGCCTGTCAGCCAGGTGCTGCTTTCCGGCGACGTTGAAAAGGATAAGCATGACCTGAGTTGGAGCATTGTTTCGGATGAGCCTATAAAAAATATCTCCATTGAAAGTTCGTTTGATGGATCAATTTTCAATACACTTACCCAGCTTCCTGCAGATGATAAAAACTTCAGTTATACTCCTTTGTTACATGAAAATATTTTTTACAGGCTCAAGGTGATTTCAGTAACGGGACAGGAAAGTTATTCCAATATTGTTCCTTTAAAAAAGATTGAAGAAAGTAACAGATTCTTAAACGTGTCCAGTATTGTCACATCAGAAATAACCATCAATTCTGCACAAAATTTTCAATATCAATTGGCAGATATGAGCGGAAGGATCATTAAAACCGGGAAAGCCTATGCCGGTAAATCCAACATAAATATGACTAATTCTCCTAACGGAATTTATATCATGCAAATTATTTGTAACTCCCAAAGAACCACTCAACGAATTGTAAAACTGTAAGGTAGATTCATGTGTAAGTTAGGGGGCAGCGTTAGGGGCTGTCCCCTTTTATTTTTTGGTTAATGAGTTAGTGGCTTCTGAATAAAATAAAAATTAGCATTATTTCTTTATCTATTGTCCCGAAGATGTTTAAAAAATGTTGACTACATTTTTTTATTTAAAAAAATTCTCTCTTTCTTTTCCAAAATATAATTACTTTTAGTAAACCCTTTTATATGCTATGGAGAAAATTTAATGGAGAGCCTATCGAACTGCCTATCAAATCCGCTGTTGAAAGCGCCATCCAAAAAGAAACCGAAGCTGGCAACAAATTAAAAGTTTGTATCGGTACAGATAGCCAGGTAAAAAGCCATGATACTGAATTTGCAACTGTTATTGTCTTTCTTCGCGAAGGACGCGGTGGCTTCATGTTCATTCATAATGAAAAAAGTATAACCAAATACAGCATCAAAGAACGCATGCTGGTGGAAGTAGCTAAAAGTATTGAAATCGCTTACGAGCTATGTGATCTTTTTACAAAATACGATGTGGATATGGAAGTTCATGCGGACATCAATACCAATCCACATTTCAGAAGCAATGAAGCGTTGCGCGAAGCGATGGGTTATATTCTCGGAATGGGATTTGCATTCAAAGCCAAGCCTGAAGCCTTTGCCAGCAGTTGCTGTGCTGATAAAATGGTGAATTAAGCTGAGGGTAATTGAAAGTCTTAATTAAAAACCGATGAAAAATTTACTTATCATTCTTTTCATTTTCATCTGTTTTTCTCTCATTATTTTATTCAACAAACACAGGAATACAAAAATTGGTTTCTTTATCAGGTTTGGATGGTTTGCTGTTTGTATGGGAATTTTCTTTTTCTTTTTTAGTCAAAATTATTCCTTGCTACAAAATATCATCATGGCATTTGTTTCAGTTTGTGGATTAATTTATTTCGGATATAATATCAAAAAAATTATGGACAACTAACAATAAAAAAAATCAGGATTCTGAAATCCCTTTGTAAATCAAACTTCCGTCGCCATAACTTAGAAAACGAAAATTATTCTTTAGCGCATATTCATACATTTTCTTCCAATTGTCTCCAATCATGGCAGCAACCAATAATAATAAAGTAGATTTTGGCTGATGAAAATTAGTAATTATTCCGTTGGTGATTTTATAAGAATACCCTGGCGCAATAATGATTTGTGTTTGAATAAATAACCGGTTCAAATTTTTAGTAATTAAATAATTACATAAAGAAGTTAATGATTTATTAGCCGAAAGATTCGTTTTGAATAATTCTTCCTCATATACCTCCCACTGATTTATTCTCAATTGTTCAAATTTAATTTCAGGATACAGAAAAGTCTTTACCCCCATCCAGTAAAGGCTTTCAACAGTTCTGACAGAAGTAGTTCCCACACAAAAAATATCATTAGAGAGATTTTCAGTTAGCTGCCTGATAAATTTTACCGGCACATCAATCCATTCCGCATGCATTTCGTGCCCTTCCATACTCGATGATTTCACCGGCTTAAATGTTCCTGCGCCTACATGAAGAGTTACAAAACCAGTGTCAATATTTTTTTTCTTTAAAGAAGAAAAAATTTCTTTGGTAAAATGCAAACCCGCTGTGGGCGCCGCAACTGACCCTTCATAATGCGAATAAATAGTCTGGTATTTTTCGGAGTCGCTTGCTTCCGCTTTTCTTTTAATGTAAGGAGGGAGAGGCGTTTCACCGGCATGTTCTATAATTTCTGCAAAAGAATAACGGCCCGGATCCCACGAAAGTTCCACGACATATGCATCGCTTAATTTTTCTACCAACTGAGCTTTTAAAACAATTTTATTGGTGTCGATTTGAATTTCTTTTTCCAAAAACTTTTCTTTCCATTTTCCGGCACCACCAATCATGCACTTCCATTTCGTTGATTTTTTTTGAGAAAGAACTACTGCGTAATCATTTATTTTTTCATAAGGCTCCAGGCAAAATATTTCAATTACAGCACCCGTTATTTTTTTAAATAAGATCCTGGCTTTAATAACTTTTGTATCATTAAAAATAAGAAAAGAATTTTTGGGTAAATGATCAGCGATATTCCTGTAAATATCTTTCTTGATGTGGCCATTTTTATAGATCAGCAATTTGGATTCATCTCTCTGAGCCAAAGGATAAACAGCAATTTTTTCTTCCGGAAGATTGTAATCAAAATCGTCTATGGATAAATTTTTAGGATGCATTTTGCAAAGGAAATGAAAAAATGCTGAGCGAATTAACCGGTTGGGGAAATCGGGTTTAGAAACCCTGGATTTAATTAATACCTATTGATATAACGGTTAGGATCACACGAAAATATTTTTAAAACCGGCGAATAAAAATCCATGAAATTTATTGTCTCACTGAAATCACTTTTATTTTTTAAAGTAAGGAATAGGCAAATAGTTTCGTTCACTGCATTTTACAGTAGTAACTTATACTCTATTCTTTTTAATTTCATCCACTATTCCCGGATCAAGTAATGTAGTAATATCTCCCAAATTTTCGAGTTCCCCTTCAGCTATTTTCCTGAGAATACGGCGCATAATTTTTCCACTTCTTGTTTTAGGAAGACCATTTACATATTGTATTTTATCCGGCTTTGCAATCGGGCCAATAATCCTTGAAACTGTTTCTAAAATATCCTGTTTGGACCGTTCATCTTCGGGATGTTTCTTTTCAGTAATTACAAAAGCGTACACACCCTGTCCTTTTATAGAATGAGGATAACCCACTACCGCGCTTTCTACCACTCCTGCATGCATGTTGATCGCATTTTCAATTTCAGCAGTGCCAATACGGTGGCCGCTAACATTTAATACATCATCCACTCTTCCTGTAATCCTGTAATTGCCATCTTCATCTCTTAAAGCCCCATCGCCGCTAAAATATAATCCGGGATAGGTTGAAAAATAATTTTTGCGGAACCTTTCATGATCGCCATAAGTGGTACGCAAAATTCCGGGCCATGGCGCTTTCATACAAAGATTTCCTTTGATCAATCCATTTTCATCCTTTTCGGTTGCTTCTTTTCCATTTTCATCCACTAACATTGGCTGCACCCCGGGGAGCGGCAATGTAGCCCAGCTTGGTATCGAAGGGGTTATTCCAGCTAAAGTTGAAATTAAAATTCCTGCAGTTTCTGTTTGCCACCAGGTATCTACTATCGGGCATTTCTTTTTTCCAATATTCTCATCATACCAATGCCATGCTTCTTCATTGATGGGCTCGCCCACGCTTCCTAAAACTTTTAATGTGGACATATCTTTTCCTTTTAACGGTTCCAGTCCATAGCTCATTAAACTCCTGATGGCAGTTGGCGCGGTATAGAGAGTATTTACTTTGTATTTATCAACAATATCCCAAAATCTTCCTGCGCCTGGCCAGGTGGGTATCCCTTCAAACATAAGGCTGGTGGCACCTGCTGCCAAAGGCCCATAAACAATATAACTGTGCCCTGTGATCCATCCTATATCTGCCGTACAGAAATACACATCGCCCGGCTTATACTGGAATGTATTTACAAAGGTGTAGGTAGTCCAAACCATATAGCCTGCATTGGTATGCACCACGCCTTTGGGCTTGCCGGTTGATCCTGAAGTATACAGGATAAACAGCGGGTCTTCGGCATCCATTTCTTCAGCCGGAAAACTTACTGTATTGTTTTTTTCTATTTGAAATAACGCATGATCCATCTCGTCTTCCCACCAAACATCTCTGCCTTTTATCATTGAAACCGGCCTTCTTGTTCTTGTATAAACAATTACTTTTTTAATTGTTTTGTTTCCGATCAAGGCATCGTCAATCACACTTTTTAATGGAATATCTTTTGTGCCACGATACGCGCCATCACAGGTTATAATAAATTCTGCTTTTGAATCGTCGATACGATCTGCAATACTTTGTGCAGAAAATCCACCAAAAATCACATTGTGAATTGCACCAATTCTTGCGCAACCAAGTACCGCATAAGCCAGTTCCGGAACCATTCCCATATAAATACAAACACGGTCGCCTTTTTTCACTCCATTATTAATAAGCATTTGCGCTACCTGGCAAACTCTTTTGTGCAACCGCGAATAAGTTACAATTCTTGTTCTTTCTTCAGGATTATTGGGCTCCCAGATAATCGCGGGCCTTTCGCCCATTGTTTCTAAATGACGATCGATACAATTCTCTGTTACATTGAGTTTAGCACCCTTGAACCATTCAATTTTTGGCTCCTCAAAATTCCATTCGAGCACCTTATCCCATTTTTTTCGCCATAAAAAATTTTCAGCCACATTTGCCCAAAATTCTTCAGGATTTTCAATACTTTTTTTATAGGTTTCGTGGTATTCTTCCAAGGTCCTGATCTGATAAGGATATTCCATAATTAAAAGTTTTATTGATTAATACGTTATTTGGTTGTTCAATATTAATAAATCGTAATTAGAAAATATTTTCTATTACAAAAATAGAATCAGAATTTGTATTATTTGTTTGTTTACTGCAACTTATTATTCATTTCTTTTTCAAGTTCTTCTCTTTTCAACACTTCCGGAATTGCAGGAACCATTGCTTTATAAACCGCATCTTCAATCGCACCCCGGATGTTGTATTTATACAGGTTATCACTTCTTACCGGATTCACGCGATTGCTTAAAAGTACGTAAACCAAATCATATTTCGGGTCCACCCAAATGCATGTGCCGGTATAGCCGGTATGTCCGAATGTGAGTGGCGACGCAAACCTTGAGGGATAAGGATGCGGATCGGTTGTAGTATAATTATCTTTCTGTGGTTTATCAAAAGCAATGCCGCGGCGGCTGATGCTTGAATTGTAAGCAGTAAATAATTTTAAAGTGGATGATTTAATGTATTGCTTTCCTTTAAATTTTCCCCCATTTAAAAACATTTGCAAAAGAGCGCCGATATCTTCTGCATTGCTGAACAGGCCTGCGTGTCCAGCATCTCCGCCAAACATCGCGCTGCCTTCGTCATGCACATCTGCATGTAAATGCTGATTTCGGAAATAACTATCTATTTCTGTGGGTGCCACCAGGTTGGTATCAAATCTGTTTCGTGGGTTAAAACCTATCGAATGAAGGCCCATCGGTTTGTAAAAATATTTATCCGCATACTTGTCAATTCTCAAACCGGAAATAGCTTTAACAACATCGGCCATCAAAATAAAATCGTTATCACTATAAACATATTTATTGGGAGGAAGTAATTTGCTGTCAACAATGCTTTGATTCATCACTTTATCATAACCGGTTTTTAAATATAAATTTTGTGCAACCCTTACACTAAACCTGGACGATGAATCCGGTTGGAAATATTTGGGTAATGGTCTTCCTGTTTGGGGATCCACCGTTTTTCTATAGAAAACCACATCAGCAACAAGGCCCGCCTGGTGAAGCAAAATATCTTCAATATTCAAATTGGCTTTATCGCTTTTTCTTACCCATGGCAAATAAGTTCCGAGCGTTTTATCGAGCCTCAACTTTCCTTCATCATATAATTTCATCACACCCAATGTGGTTCCGCAAATTTTAGTTACGGAAGCCATATCATAGATCGAATTCAGGTTGACTGGTTCAGGCGTGTCATAATTATAGGTTCCGTATGCTTTCTCAAAAATAATTTTTCCGTGGCGCGCAATCAATACAACACAACCGGGATAGGCTTTTTCCGCAATTCCTAAATTAGCAATAGAGTCAATATCACGCGACATTTGTAAACCATTAATCCCTTCAGCATCCGGCGTTGAAACCGGCAAAACTCTTTTCGGTAAAATTCCACTTCCGAATTTATAATCAGGGCAAACTGTCACTGGCAAAGTTCCCTTCGCAAATATTTTCCCTTCCAGAATATCAACCGCGACAGACTGGGTAATAGAATCATCTTCATAGCACGCCACCAGGTTGGGGGCATCGCAAAAATTTTTGAGGGCATAAGGATTTCCAAAATCAAATAAGATGGTGTTGTAATTAGCGCTATCCGGCTGTTGCAACTGTCTGATAAGATCCAAGGCAAAATCCGTAATACCGAAATTATTCTGTGGATACCGCCTGTAATTGTGAACTCCAATCACTACAGTGTTATATTTACTTTTGATAAGATGAGCCAGCGTTGGAAGTCTTCCTGCATCTTCGTTATAACTAAAATAAAAACCATCTGCCTTTAAATCATTTTGGATACGTGAAGCAAAAGTATTGGCGCTATCAATTCCAATGCCCACGTACGCGATCTTTTTATTTTCAGCCGTAAGAGGAGAAAATCTTTTGTCTTTATTTTTTAAAATGGTGATCGCATTTTCCGCAACCAGTTTTTTCATTTCAGGAATTCCTTCGTTCAAATCTGTAGTAAGATTTTCAATGTTGACGGGCTTCGGAAAAGCCATACCATATTTATATTTATAGAAAAGGACCTTTTTACATTTTTCATAAATATCATCCCAACTAAGCCTGTTGCTGTCAATCGCCTCCCGGATCTTTGCAATCGCAGAATCCACATTTTCAGGAAGATCCAAAATATCATTTCCTGCAATCAAAGACTGTACATCAATTTCACCACCTGGAAAATATTTTGCAACTCCTTTCATCTCGAGAGCATCGGTAAAAGATAGTCCCTCATAATGCAACTTATCCCGAAGCAAAAAGGTTATTGCTTTCCTGGATAAAGAGGTGGCTGTGTTGGGCGTAGAATCAATAGCAGGAACATACAAATGGGCGGTCATCACACTTGGAACGCCTGCGGCAAACATTTTTTTAAAGGGATATAATTCAAGGGAATTCAATTGATTCAATGATTTGTTGATCACCGGCAAATCAAAATGCGAATCCACTGAAACATCACCATGTCCGGGGAAATGTTTGGCGCATGAAAGAACGCCCTCAGCTTCCATGCCTTTCATGTAAGCAATACCATACCTTGCTACTTTATATTTATTCTCTCCAAAAGAGCGATCATTAATCACAGGATTTTCAGGGTTATTATTGATGTCAACTACGGGCGCAAAATTTACATGGATACCCATTCTTTTGCATTGCCGCCCTACCAGTTTTCCATATTGATATATTAAAGCTGAATCATTGACTGCACCCAGCATCATCTGGTGATTCAACGGAGCCACACTGTCAAAACGCATACCCAGCCCCCATTCTCCGTCAATGCAAACCATCAGCGGCGTTTGTGCAATGCTTTGAAAATAATTAATAAGATCAGCCTGCCTGACAGGCGTTCCCTGGAAAAGAACAATGCCTCCGATATTGTATTTTTTTATCGCTTCAGTAATTGCTGAATCAAAATAAACGGGACCGTCTTTTGTATAACTACTTTCGCGCAAAATGATCAATTGGGCAATCCGCTGATCATCATTCAACGAATTAAAAACACTATCGACCCAATGCCGCGAAGTACTGACGGAAGATTGAGAAAAAGCTACAAATTTAAAACCGGTAAAAAGAAAAAAAGTAAGCAGGATTTTTTTCATTAGAATTTTTAAAGTAACGTTTTGAGATAACGGCAAGTTAAAGAATTAAGTTTTTATTGATGAAATTTTGAACTCATAAATTTGCCTTTATGAACATTGAAGAAATTTATAAAATTTATCAGCAGTTTCCCTCTATCCGGACTGATTCAAGAAAAATAGAAAAAGATGATATCTTTTTTGCATTGAAAGGACCGAACTTTAATGGAAATCAATTTGCAGAACAAGCTTTGAAAGATGGCGCTGCTTACGTTGTAGCGGATGAGCCGGTTGGTTTTGAAGAGAAAAGAATCATCCAGGTGAATGATGTTTTGGAAACGCTGCAACAACTGGCGAAATTCCATCGCGAACAATTTTCAATTCCTTTTATCGCCATCACAGGAAGCAATGGAAAGACCACGACAAAAGAACTTTTGCATGCCGTACTTTCAACCACTTATAAAACTTATACCACAAAAGGAAACCTGAATAATCATATTGGAATTCCTCTGACCATTTTAAAAATAAAACACGATGCAGAGATTGCGGTAATAGAAATGGGCGCCAATCATCAGCATGAAATTGAAGGATATTGTGAATATGCGCAACCAACTCATGGATTAATCACAAACATCGGAAAGGCGCACCTGGAAGGCTTTGGCGGTGAAGAAGGTGTGAAAAAAGGCAAAGGAGAATTATTTGATTATCTTAAAAAAAATAATGGAACTGCTTTTGTAAATACGGATGATGCCGCTGTTGATGATCTCAGTAAACCAATAAATAATACGATTTTTTATGGAAGTAAAAGTGAAGATGCAAAAGGAATTATTGTAAAAAACGATCCTTTTATTGAAGTAAAAATTGATGATAAAACTTCGTTTACTATTCAAACCAATTTAGTAGGAAGTTATAATTTGCCAAATGTGCTTGCTGCGGTTTGTGTAGGGAAATACTTCAAAGTGGAAATTAAAAAAATTAAAGGTTCAATTGAAAATTACCAACCTTCCAACAGCCGTTCACAATTGATAAAAAAAGGTTCGAATGCGATCATCCTGGACGCATATAACGCTAACCCGGGAAGCATGAAAGCAGCCATTGAAAATTTTGCCGGTATGAGCGGTGATAAAAAAATACTTCTTTTAGGCAGCATGATGGAACTGGGCAATGACAGCCAGAAAGAACACGAGGCAATTGTTTCTTTGATTGATAAATATAAATGGGAAGCCGTGGTGCTTGTTGGAAATAACTTTATTCAGACGAAGCAGGATTACATCAATTTCGACAATTCTGCACAAGCGAGGGAATGGCTGAAAAAAAAGGATCCCCAAAATGCACAAATTCTCATAAAGGGATCGCGCAGTATGCAAATGGAAAGAGTATTGGAATAATTTTAAAAGCAGTAAAGCAACAAATACCCGGAATTTTGTTTTACTATAGGTTAGAGGATTAACTCATCAAAAAGTGATTCGTAATTTTTTATAGATGAAGCTCATTAGCCACATCGGGCCAATCAAAAGAAACTGGATGTCTTTCAAAAATGAGGGTTTTTTACCTTCTACACTATGACCATAAAATTGGCCGATCCATGCCAAAACAAAAATGATCACACAGACTAACCATAAAGAGACAGGAACATACCATTCAATAAAATGGCACAATAAAAGACAAAAAATTCCAAAAAAAAGCATTCCAACTCCAAGCGAAAATGAAAGCCGCAAATAATATAGGGCAACGATCAGAATGGCGATCTGGCCCAAATTTATGGTTTGTGAACCTAAGATTAGAGGAAGCTTAACACTGTATAATAAACCAACAATTGAAAAGAATATAGCCGGCACACATATCCAATGGATCATTTTATTGGTTTCGTTTTGATGGCTCTGGCCATATTCTTCCAACCATTCATTTACGGTTTTCATTCCAAACTATTTAATAACCCTAACAAAATACGGAATATTATTGAATTTCGCTATTTAAAATGATATTCTAAATTTGCAAATTCCTTGACCAGGGTGTTGACAGAATCCCTGATAAAATTGTAACTTTGCACCGCAATAATTTCAATTATGGAAGCTTCTCAGAATATTTTATCCATTGCTCTTGGTCAATCAATAATGAAGGAGGACCTGGAATTGGTGCAACATAATGCCCAAAATATTCCCGGTACTGTTCAATATGTTATCAACCGGTATCGTAAATCTCCGGGCCTCGAATTTGAGGACACCGGAATGCTGATTTATAATTATCATAAAGATGATAAAGAATCCCGCAATCTTGAACTGGTATTTTGTATGGAAGGAAACAGGTACTGCAATGTAAAAGATACCGAATGTAATTTTTGCAAACATTCCCAATCCCACCTTTGCAAAGAATTGGTAGATACAGTTGATGTAGGCTATTTTCGTTTTAATGCCGACCATCTTACGCAGTTTGTAAAAGGGCTTAAGTCAAGCAACTTCTCCGAAAATGTATTGAATTTTAAACACACTACTTCCTTTTCCCGGAGCCTCCCTCTTTGCGAAAGAACCAAGAGCGTGTTGGAAGAACTAATGAATCACCGGTATACCGATAGTTTTGAAAATATCTTTGTGAATGCACAGACCCAGATGCTTTTGTTATATAGTATTGAATGCATGTGTGGTGAGGATGAGGAAAGTGTGGGATGTAAATTTTTATCAAATGAGGCGGATCGGGAAAAGATTTCCCTCGCAAGGAAGATTTTGCTACAACATATTAATGAACCCCTTACTATAAAAGAACTAAGTCGCAAGGCCGCAATAAATGAATGCTATCTGAAAAAAGGGTTTAAAGAAATGTTTGGTACCACTATTTTTGATTTCTTTCAAAGCCAGCGGATGGAACACGCAAAATATCTTTTGTATGAAAAGGG
>JBIQMJ010000120.1:0-11942 GCA_044463445.1 Segetibacter koreensis | reverse complement strand
AACGAATTTTTGTATCGGCGTTGCAGGTTATCCGGAAAAACATTTTGAAGCGCCCAATCTTCAAAGTGACCTTGGCTATTTAAAAATGAAAGTGGAAGCTGGAGCGGATTACATTACTACCCAAATGTTTTTTGACAATAAAAAGTATTTTGAATTTGTAAATAATTGCCGGGGAATGGGCATCGATATCCCCATCATTCCGGGATTAAAACCCCTCACTTCCAAGAAACAACTAAATGTTTTGCCCAGGACTTTTCATGTAGATATTCCTACAGAACTCAGCAACGAGATCATGAAATGTAAAACCGATGCGGATGTTGAAATTGTAGGAACGGAATGGCTGCTACAGCAATCCAAAGAACTTAAAAATGCTGGAGTTCCCGTTTTGCATTATTATACATTAGGCAAACCAAATGTAGTGGTGAATGTGGCAAAACAAATTGTTTAAAAAAATTTGCCTGTATTAAAAGACCGGTTTTTAATACCGGTCTTTTTAATTAAGATTTTTAGAAATTATTTTCTATGAAGAGGAATGCCTGCAGAAATGCTGATTATCCTGTATTTATTTTTATCGTTGGCGCTGTTATCAGTTTGTGTGGAATTAATCTTTGCCAATCCCAATCCATAATTCACTTTTAAGATCACGCTGTGCAAATCAAAGCCTGCACCCACATTTACTCCATAATCAAATCTTTTTAATTTATCGTAACTGGCATCTTCCTGTTCGTTGGTTGCAGGATCATCATTGTTGAATTGAATATCGTTGGTGGATTTGGATACACTTCCCAAAGTTTTAATTTCTATTTTGGATTTTCCACCAATACCCATTGCCACATAAGGCCCGGCATTAAAAAATAGGTTGGTATTACTTTGAAGTGGTAATCTTACAACAAAATTCACCGGCAATTGAAGGTACAAAGGATTGAATCTTGTTTTCACATAATTATCATCGGTTGAAGATGTGATGTAAGTGTCTGCCCTGGCGCCTTTTCCTTCCAGTAACAAGCCAGCTTCAAGAGCGATAGGCTCTGTGGCATTGGATCTGGCCATGATGCCGGCATTAAAAGTAGTAAGCATATTATTTTTTTGAGTAGCCCCGGAATTTGACGTTGAAATGTTGGCGAGATTTACGCCGCCCTGAATATAGACCTGTGATTGAGCCGTAGTAAAAATTCCAATACTTAAGGCAATAGCTAATAATTTTTTCATTACTTTAGTTTTTAGTTTTTAATGAGTTGCGAATCTTTCGGTACACTTTTTTCAAAAAGTCTGCCACCGCTTGCAAAGGAAAAAACTAATTTGGTAAAAATTTGCTAAAAGCAAAAAATCTCTGAAAGTTCCAGTGGAAAAAATCATTTTTTATGGAGGAGAGATTGAAGGGCTTTATCATTAACCTTCACCGGATATTTCTTTTTTAATTGAGTAATCCACTTTCGTTCAAGATAGGTTTGATAATCATTTATCACAAGCCCTCTTGCATTTTCAAAATTTCGTTGCTGACCATCCGGATATAATTTTATGATTTTTGCAAACATGGCAGTCCCATCATTTTTATTTATTACCGGAAGAGTAATCAGGCCTTCGGAAAATGCAGTTCTTTCCACCACGGGAATTTGCCCTAAATCAAACCTTCCGGAATCTGCCTGCAAAGAAGATGGGTTTTCTTTCACTATATTTCTCCAGTCTTTTCCTTTTTTCAATTCAGCAATAGTGTTCTTTGCAACCTGAACATTTGAACATGAAAATATAATAGCTTCAGCGCTTGCCTGCCACAAATATTTTTTTTGATGTTGCACATAAAAATTTTTCAATCCTGTAGTGTCAGCGGTAGCTTTGCCCCACACTTTTCGCTGCATTATTTCAAAAAGCAAATTGCCTTCTTTAAATTCATCCACCTGGGCTTTGAATTCGGGGTCATACTTTTCGAGCCTTGAAGCATAGTTGGCTATTGAAAATTCATTTACAAATACAGGAAATAATTCCTCGTAACTTTTTGCATAATTATCTTCCCAACTCTTATTTAGATTTTTCAAATAAAGAATCCAGTCACTTACCCTGACTTTTTGATTATTGTTGAAGGACAGCAATACAGTAGATTTATTTACATTTCCTGAAGTGATATTTTTATCGCTTAATAAAGCGCTATCAGTTACTTTCCACAGATCTTTTTTATTTAACTTTTGTTCTTTTAAACCAACTAAAGGGATTATTTCATGCAGGAATTTTTCCCTGGCAATGTTATTTCTGTTGTCATTCAAAATCTGCTGTTCCAGGTTGTTCATATATGCTTTATCATTTTCAGATGCCGGGATCGGGGCCGCTGAAATTCTTTTGAGGATATGAAATCCAAATCTGGTTTCAAAAGGCGCCGAAATGTCTCCATCTTTTTTTAGGGAAAAGGCATTGGTTTCAAAAGCAGAATCGTATTTGGCCGTTCCAAATTGAGGCATTAGCCCGCCATTCATAAAAGTATTTCTGTCGTCGCTGAATTGTTTGGCAAGATCTTCAAAATTGCCTCCGTGCCTGAGCAGATTATAAGTAGAATCAGCCAGTTTTTTTGCTACTTCTCTTTGTGGATTATTTTCTTGCGGAACGGCGAATAAAATCTGGGCAACGGTGATTTTACCAACAGCCTTTCTTTCGCTTTCATTTTTAAAAATGAACCATCCATTTTTTGTACGATAAGGCTTACTTACCTGGCCAGGCTCTAAGCTATATATCACATTTTCAAATTGGTAGGGTAAAGTAAAAACTGTAATGTAGCCGAGATCCTCTTTTTGCGCCTGCAGCAGGCTGGAAGCATTAAATTTCGCGAGTACCTGATTTTCGTCTTTACCGTTTTTTAAAAGGGCAGATAATTCTTTTGCTTTTTTCAAAGATTGTAGTGAATCAGGTTCGTTGGTAGTATTTATAAAATAATACACACAATGAATGTCCTTTTGGCTTCTTTCGAAAGCTTCATTTTCCAGTTTTTTTAATTCTTTTTTATCGGTGAGGTAATTATCTTTTACCTGGCTGCGAAAATTTTGAAGATCGGCAATCAAAGAAGGTAAGGTATCCAGTTGCATATCCTTAGCGGCCTGCACCTTCAATTTAAAATTTACATAGAGATCAAAATAGTCCTGAAGAGATTGGGAATTGTTAACCTTATCGGTATTATTCTTATTATATGCATTTAGAAATTCCTTGGTGCTTACCCGGTGAGAACCGTAAGTAAAAAGCGTTTGAGAAAAAGAGAGCAGGAAGAAAAATGAGCACAGGCAAACGAGTACCAGTTTTTTCATAAATATTTTTTAAGGAAATTTATAAGTTCACTGCATCAGTCAAAACATATTGAAAACTATTTACCGGACTTTGCAGTCTGATTTCTTAATTTGACATCCAGCAAATCATCCATCTGTTCCATCGTTAATTTCTTCGCTATAATTTTTTTGTCTTTATCCAATAAATACATTGTTGGCGTTTGAGTTACATCGTACAATTGTTTATAGGAAGGCTGCTTCGATTGCTCCACTATTTTTCTTTGTGCTTCAGTTTCATAAACATTGATCCAGTTCCCCAGGCTTTTATCGATAATAAATTTTTTCCAGAGATCGAAATCTTTTGGTTCAGTCAATACGCCATACATTTTCACTCCTTCATTTTTCCATTTGGCATTGTAAATAGAATCCAGCCTTGGAACCTCGTGCTGGCAATGGCCACAGGATGGATCCCAAAAAACAACAACGACGTAATTGGCTTTGATATTGTACAAAGGCTGGTCCACGCCGCTTGAATCCACCATTTGCAGGTTGGCTGCCTGCTCGCCTATAAGATTGGACATGAGCATATAGGCCCGGTCTGAAATGGTTTTTATTTGCTTTTTATTCAGCCAGTTTGATACACCTTTGGAATGATATTTTTCAAACAGATGAACAAAAACCGCATCCTGGCCCATGTATTTCGGATAAATATATTCATCGGTCAGCCAGTTCAACAAAAACTTATACATCTCAGGAGAAGAGCGTGCAAGAAGCAGGAGATAATCCGATTCTTTGATAATGGAATCCGGCGCCTGCGGAATTACATTTTGAAAATACTGTTGCAACTTAGGCAAAAAGAAAGGCGTACGGATAATACGGTCATCCATAAACGTAATTCCATCCCAATAATGCTTTTTATAATATTGATAACTGGCCACTGAATCTTCATGGGTTACGGGTTGCGAATCCGGAACCGGGGCGGGCTTCATGCTTGAAAATAATGCAGCCAGCATAGACTCAGGATGTTCTTTAATTATTTTTTCCCGGTATTTATTTAATTGATCGTTTAATGCTTTATAATTTTTTTCATGAAGGGCGCTGTCTTCTTTGGTGGCGGATTGCTGATAAGCTTCTAATTCCTTTTGAAGCGATTTTCCTTTTTCGGTCACGAATTTTTGATAAGTTTGAAAGAGGTCATTTTCTTCTGCACCGGTTACACTCGCAGATTTTATGATATTGGAAGTGTCCGGAATAGAAATCGTAATTATTTGTTTGTTTGCTATTAAAAAGTCGAGCAATTTGGTTTTGCCAGGCATAACGACTGAATATACACCGGGAAGGATTTTTGTTTTTCCTTCAAAAACTGCAACTCCTTTTGAATCGACAATGGCAGAATCCTGCACATTCATATTCTTTCCGTAATAATAAGTAAGGTAGGCAAGCCCGCTGTTATATTGAGGAGCATGCAAAGTAATTTTGTAGGCCTGTGCATCCGCAACTGAAATAGCCAAAACAAAAAATAAGAAAAAAATAAATGATTTCATGATCTCAGGTAAATAAAAACAAAAATATTGAATTTGGATAGGAAATAAAGGCCATGCCTAATAGTTAACATTTTAGATATACAGCCTTTTTCATATTGCCCAAATTACCAAACGAAATATTGGCTTAATTATTCTAAAAAGTTTGTCAATAAATTCTGAATCCCTGCACCAACATCATTTATTTTTGCAACCGTGAAAAGAAAAAAAATATTGCTGGAAAACGTTCCGGTCACCGGTTATGCAGCCGAAGGAAAAGCATTGGCGAAGGTCGAAGGCAAAGTGATCTTTATTGAAGGCGCTGTTCCAGGCGATGTGGTGGATATTTTATTAACTAAAAATCAAAAAGACTGGGCTGAAGGAAAAGTTCAGAAAATCAGATCGTACAGTCCCGAAAGAGTAAGACCTTTTTGTATTCATTTTGGTATCTGCGGCGGATGCAAATGGCAAATGCTTCCTTATGAAAAGCAATTGGAATATAAAGAGCAGGAAGTAAGAGAGGTGATAAAAAGAATCGGCAAACTGCCTGACGTTCCTGTCTTACCTATTCTCGGTTCTGAAAAAATCATCCACTACCGCAACAAGCTTGAGTTCACTTTCAGCAATAAAAAATACCTGACGGAAAAGGAGCTGGAAATTTTAGGAAAAGAGGAATGGCCCGGAGGTGCGGTAGGCTATCACGTTCCAAAATTATATGACAAAATCATTGACATCACAGAATGCTGGCTGATGGAGGATGTGAACAATGATATCAGAAATCATTTGCGTGATTATTCTCAAAAAAATAATCTGAGTTATTATGATATCAAAGAACACAAAGGATTTTTAAGGAACATGATTATCAGGAATTGCACTACAGGCGAGCTAATGGTAAATTTGGTTTTTGGCAATGAGGATAAAAAACAAATTGAAAAGATCGCGGAATTTTTATTGGCAAAAGTTCCGGCCATTACCACGCTCGTTTATACCATCAATCAAAAATGGAACGATAGCCTGAACGATCTGGAGCCTGTTATTTTTTCAGGAAAAGGATTTGTGATAGAAGAACTGGGAGAATTTAATTTCAAGATTTCTCCCAAATCTTTTTTTCAGACCAATACCAGGCAGGCTGAAGTGTTGTATAATGTCATAAAAGATTTTGCTTCACTAAAAGGAAATGAAACCGTTTATGATTTGTATTGCGGTACAGGAAGTATTGGCATATTTCTGAGCAAAAAAGCAAAAAAGATAATTGGTGTGGACGTGGTTGAAGAAGCCATCCGGGATGCAAAGGAAAATGCGGCTTTAAATACTATCCGTTCAGCTTCTTTTTATGCAGGAGACGTAATTGAAATTTGCAATGATGATTTTTTTAATGCTCATGGTAAAGCCGATGTTATCATTGTAGATCCTCCGCGTGCGGGACTTCATTCCAAATTGATAAACAAGCTCCTCGAAATTTCTGCTGAAAAAATAGTGTATGTAAGTTGCAATGTGGCCACGCAGGCAAGAGACCTTCAATTGTTGGGCGAAAGATATGCGGTAGAAAAGATTCAGCCCGTAGATATGTTCCCCCATACTCATCACATTGAATCTGTTGCATTGCTTATTCTGAAAAAAGAAAATTAATCTTCTTTCAGGTCAAGAATTAAATTAGCGATCAGGGCGGTCCACCCGGTTTGATGGCTGGCGCCCAAACCACGAAGGGTATTCCCATGAAAATATTCATGAAATAAAATAAGGTCTTTATTCTCTTCTTTTTTATAAAACCAATTATAATCCCCATTGCAGGGTCTTTCATTGGCATCGTTTTTCTCAAAAATATAAAGCAGCCTTGCGGTAATGTTTTTGCTGACTTCTGTTAATGAAAGATATTTACCGGACCCGACGGGGCATTCTACTTTTAAATCATCCCCATAAAAATTTCCAAAGATTTTTAAAGCATTAATGAACAGAAAATTTACGGGCATCCAAACCGGTCCACGCCAGTTTGAATTGCCACCAAACATATTTGAGGTAGAATCTCCCGGATCGTATTGAATGGAATAACTGTTTCCTCCGTAATTTAAAGTATAAGGATTTTTTTCATAGAATTTTGAAAGCGCCCTGATGCCACCATCTGACAGGAATTCAGATTCATCCAACAATTTTTCACATAAATATTGCAATCTTTCTTTGTTTACTAAAGAAAGCAATGTGGATGTAATATCTTTTTTTGCTTCGCTCGGCAAATACAAATGATTTTCCTGGCGATATGCCCGGAACCATTTCATTCTTTTGGTAAAATCCGGAAGCTGATCAAAAATTGTTTTATCAATAATGGTAACGGCAAACATAGGTGACAGCCCTACGATTGACCGGACTCTCAGCGGAAATGCTTCTGATTTGTCAATAGATAAAACATCATAAAAAAATTTGTCTTCTTCATTCCACAAGCCGAGTTCGTTAAGGGCTTCAGCGATAATCACAAAATGCTCATAAAATTTGGTAGCAGTATCCTCAAATGACCGATCATGGACAGCAATTTCAATTGCAATGTTCATCATATCCAGCGCATACATTCCCATCCAGCTTGTACCGTCGGCCTGTTCCAAATAGGCATTTCCCGGAAGTACCATACTTCGGTTAAAAAGCCCGATATTATCCAGTCCCAGGAATCCTCCTTCAAAAATATTATTACCATTTTCATCCTTCCTGTTGATCCACCAGGTAAAATTGATAATTAGTTTCTGGAAAATTTGTTTAAGGAATTCAATATCTTTTATTCCATAATACTTTTCTTCAGTTTTGTATATCTGTAGTGCTGCAAAAGCATGAACCGGCGGATTCACATCACTGAAATTCCATTCGTAAGCAGGCAATTGCCCCTGTGGATTCATATACCATTCGCGCATAAGAAGCGTAAGTTGGTGTTTGGCAAAAAGAGGATCAATCACGGCAAAAGTGATACAATGAAAAGCCATATCCCATGCGGCATACCAGGGATACTCCCAATTATCAGGCATAGAAAGAATGTCCTGGTTTTTTAAGTATTTCCAACTATGGTTGCGGCCGTTTTTCCGTTGGGTGGTGTTAGGAGTAATTCCGTCACTCGTATTCAGCCATCTGCTCAGGTCATAATGGTAATATTGCTTATTCCAGAGCAGGCCGGCAAATGCCTGGCGTTGTATATTCTTCTGATCTTCTGTGCTCGTACCGGGATGAATGGTTTCATAAAAAATATCGGCTTCATTTTTTCTTTTGATAAATATATCTTTAAAATCCGGTAGAAACGGATCTTCCTGTTGTTTATTGCAAAGCCGCAGGAATATGGATTTTGAACTTTTCGGCTCAATTGAAAAATGATAAACAGGAGCGCATTTGGTACCATATTTCCGCCTTTTTAATTGATCAAAAGCAGTCCCATGTATTATTGCCTCATGAAAGGCATCCTTTACAAACTCTTTCGGGTTAGGCTTATTAAACAGCTTTTGAAAGTTGGTTTCATTTTCTGTAAAAAGTACATCATTTGACCGGTCAAAATAAAGATAATAATCTCCCAGGATATGATGATGTGCCAGGATGCCTTGATCTGAAAGCCAGTTGATATAAGGTTTGTTTTCTTCTCCGGCATATTGCCAGTTATTGTAAAACCAAAGTGTGGGTAAAACGGTTACAGGGGCTTTTTCCGGCCCCCGGTTTATCACTTCAATCTTAATAAAAATATCTTCACTATTTAGTTTTGCATATTCGATATATACATCAAAATATTTATCATCATTAAAAACCCCTGTGTCCAGAATTTCATATTCAGGTTGAATCTTATCCCGCCTGGCATTTTCTTCAATAAGATTTTCATAAGGAAATGCCTGTTGTGGGTATTTGTATAAATATTTCATGTAATAATGGGTGGGAACATTATCGAGATAATAATATAATTCCTTTACATCTTCTCCATGATTTCCCTGCCTGTTGGCTAATCCGAATAATCTTTCTTTCAGGATCGGATCTTTACCGTTCCATAGTGCAAAAGAAAAACACAATTGTTGCCTGCTATCTGAAATGCCTCCCAGTCCATCTTCTCCCCAACGATATACCCTGCTTCGGGCGTGATCGTGGGGAAAATAATTCCAGGCATTTCCATCAGAACTATAGTCCTCCCTGACGGTTCCCCATTGGCGCTCTGTTAAATAAGGCCCCCATTTTTCAATGGGAATTTCCTTAGTTGCATTCGCCTGCAACCTTGCCAGCTCTTTATTTTCCATATTCTGTCTTCAAATTTATCCGTTGGTAGTAAATCCCGGGTATAATAGCATGCCTCCATCTGCAAATATAGTAGTGCCAACCAGGTAATCGGATTCATCGCTGGCGAGCCATACGGCCACTTTCCCGATATCTCCCGGAACACCAATCCGCTTATAAGGAATCAGCGTTAATAATTTTTCAGCCGCTTCGGGAGTGCTCCAGGCATTATAATTTATCGGAGTTTTAATAGCTCCCGGCCCAATCGAATTTACTCTTATTTTTTGGGGCGCCAGTTCCTGGGCCATACTTTTCATCATCAATTCAATTCCTCCTTTGCTGGCGGCATAATTAATATGGCCCGCCCAGGGGATAACCTGGTGAACGCTGCTCATACAAATTATTTTGCCTGCAGCGCAACTTCGTTCAGGTACCACTCCACGCCTTAAGAATTCCCTGACAGCTTCACGCGAACATAAAAACTGCCCGGTAAGATTCACATCGATCACCCAACGCCAGTTTTCAAGGCTCATACTTTCAATCGGAGAATCCTTTTGAATCCCTGCGTTGTTTACTAAAATATCAATGGTGCCATAATGGTCATACATTTGCTGAAACATAGATTGAACGTCTTTTTCCTTACTTACGTCCGCCTTTATTGCGATTGCATTGCCTCCGTTATCTGCTATTTTTTTCACAACGGCCTCTGCATTTTCAGGATGCGTAATGTAATTAATGACCACGTTGGCTCCGTCGTTGGCCAACGCAATGGCAACTGCTTCTCCAATACCACTGTTAGCCCCGGTTACCAAAGCGCTTTGTCCTTTTAATTTAAGATTGGGATTCATTTTTTATTTTTTAAGTTAAACAAAATATACAAAAAGAAATTAATTGAGGTAAACAGATAGAATTACTTTTAATAAGAATAAAAAATATATCCTGAAAAAAGGATTCTTTTTCAATCAATCTGTTCAATAATTTTTTATTCAAACCGTTTTATAAATAGCTACCTGTAGAATAGGTTTTTTCACAAAAAAAATTATTTATGAAAAATCTGCTACCCTTTTTATTCTTACTTTTTGCCCCTCATGTTTTTTCCCAGGTAAATGCCGTTTTGCCTTCAGAAGCGAAAACTTTTTATGAAAATGCCATGTTACGTGTAAATCCTGAGATCAAACACTTAATCGAAAAAAATGCCAATAAATTAATCGGCCATAAAATCAATGTTGACAGCCTGGAAAGGGAACTAAAAAAAAGTTTTCTTTTAAAAGGCCGAAATGAAATTGAAATACAGGCCATAACAATTTTGATTTTGGTGCAGGCGTCTAAAAATGCCGACAATAATTTAAAAGAAATGGTCATTCATAAAAAGCAATCGAATCCCGAAAGTGAAAATAAAGACAAAACTTATGCCTCGCAGCTTGTAGAAAATAAAAGCGAAATTGCGCAAACAGTCTTATTTATGATGAAAAAATTATCAGGAACCCAGGAAATGGTTATGGAAAAATTTAAATAAATGTCTTTTTATTGGTTCACTGTAATTTTTTTAAGAAAATTATAATAAGTTACTGATATTCATTTGTTGAGAATAAATTTTAAAAAATTTTTTTTTATTTAATTAAGATTTTAGCACCAATTGTTTTATATTTTTGCACACATGCTAAAAACCGTTGTTTTTAAAGTTTTATTTTCTTTCGCACCCCTTTTGTTTTTTATTGCCCAGGTAAAAGGACAAGTACCTGATAGTCTGGTTCAGAATAATACTGACACAATTGTGGAACCGGATGATACTATCCACATGCCTCCTGAAGATACCATCTATTTAAGACCTGTAGATACGGTATTAAGAATAAAAAATTTTAGCCCTTATTTTACCCTTCATGTCGATTCTACGCTGGATTACCAGTTTGAGATCAATAAAAACCCTAAAAATTACTATTGGTATTTAAAGAATTCTCCTGTGGGCTTAAAAATTAACAAAGACGACGGGAATCTTCATTTTAAGGCAGAAAAATCGTTTTTTTTATCCGGCAAATTAAAGTATGATATTCAATACAAGGTGAAAATCGGTGTTCAAAATTTGGATGATCCGACAGATAAGGTGGATACCACCTTTACCATTTTGTTTTACAATACCGACATTATCCGATCCAAAATAAAACCTACAGTCAGTAATGATCTTTCCATTGATGAAGGGGATACGCTCAATTTCAAATTACAATGCGAGCAGGGAAGTTTCCCATTAGAATCCATTACTTATTTCTGTAATTATCCTATCAGGTCTGCTACCCCAATTATGGAATGTGGAGACCAGTTTACCTGGATGGCCCCTTACGATTTTATTAAGGATGATGAAAAAGTAAAAACCAAAACGTTGATTATTAAATTTATAGGAGTAGATAAATTTTATAACCGTGATACTGCCGAAGTAACAGTGATCGTCAACCAGGCAATAAACTATCCGCGGCGACTGATGGAATATAACAAATTGGATAGCACTATCCGTTTGTATATTTTACAGTTAAAAGCCACTTTCCGCGACCTTGACAGAAAAATTAAACATACCAAAAACACCCGGACCACCTTTGACCTTACGTCGGCAAGCACTTCTTTGGGCGGAACCGTTTTCTCTTCTATGAATGGTCAGGACATGAAAACCACCGGAAAAATTTTGCCAAGTGTCGGCGTGGCGCTGGTTCCTGTAAAAGAAGCAGTAGCCCCCAATAAGAATGACGAATTAAATGCCGCTTCCCTGGTAAGGAACGACATTAAAAGATTGCAGTATTTGCTTACCAACAACACTTTGGTGGGAGATAAAGACCCGGAAATTGTAGAAAAGACAACGAAGATGAAAGATGAGCTACAACAAATTCAATTGCAACTCATCGACGTAACGATTGTTGACGATACCAGAAATCAGGAAGAACTGGATGAGTATTTTAATAACCCTAAAGTCAAT
>JBIQMJ010000119.1:0-11962 GCA_044463445.1 Segetibacter koreensis | reverse complement strand
GAAGAAAAATTACCGATTGGATATGTGTTAAGTTTGGAAGGAGCTGATTCTATCATCAATATGGATTATCTCGAAAGTGGCTACCAGAAAGGATTACGGGTGATTGGCCCTGCTCATTACGGCCCCGGAATTTATGCTTACGGAACAGATTCTGAAGGTGGAATCGGAAATAAAGGAAGAGAATTATTAAAAGAAATGGAACTTCTGAATATCATTTTAGACGCTACGCATTTATGTGATGAAAGTTTTTGGGAAGCGCTGGAAAATTTTAATGGACCTGTTTGGGCGAGCCATAATAATTGCCGGGCATTGGTTCCTCACAACCGCCAATTTTCCGATGAACAAATAAAAGTCCTGATAGAGCGGGAAGCCGTCATTGGTGGGGCTTTCGATGCCTGGATGTTGAAGCCCAACTGGGTACGTGGAAAATCAAAACCAAAAGAAGAAGGTATTTACATTTCAACCGTTATTGATCACATTGATCATGTTTGTCAACTCGCCGGTAATTCTTTGCATTCAGGAATAGGAACAGATCTGGATGGCGGTTATGGTACAGAGCAGTGCCCTTCTGATTTAGACACGATTGCAGATTTGCAAAAAATCCCTGAAATCCTTCAGCAACGCGGGTATTCGGAAGAGGATGTGGAAAATATTATGTGGAAAAACTGGGTGAGGTTTTTGAAAAAAGCGTGGAAATGAAAAAGTTCAATTTTTGTTTGTTTGCTGAAAAGCGTTTTCGCTTACCTCATAATCCTCATGCATCAAATCTTTCATTGGTTTATAAAGCTTTTTAAACACAGCATAATATTTTTCATATACCAAATGATTATTCAAATCCGGTTCAACCACCAAATCATTTTTTGGTTGAAGAGAATCGTAAGCATCAATCATGTTTACTGCTTTCATGTTTATCAAAGCTGCGCCAATTGCAGATGAATCTCCGGTTTCCACAACCACCAGTTTTTTTCCGGTAATATCAGCCAGTATCTGCATCCATACTGTTGAATGAATAAACCCACCGCCAATATTGAGTTGCACGATCTTTTCAGTTGATGATTCAACAATCTGCATCACCTGTTTCATCGAATAGCAAATGCCTTCAATCGTAGCCCGAAGAAAAAATGCATGGGTATGAAAAGGCTTAATTCCAAAAAATATCCCATTCGATTTTTCATCCCAGACTGGTGCTCTTTCTCCGAATACATAAGGTAAAAAAATCAATCCTTTGCTTCCGGCAGGAACAGTTCCGATCATTTTAAAAAGATGCTGAAAATCTTTTTCTGAAGGTTTTGGATTGTTTACAATCGCTTCGAAAAGCCATTCTATAACATTTCCTCCATTATTGACCGGGCCGCCACAAATGAAAGTTTTTTCATCCAGCAAATAATTGAAAGACATCGATGCAAAATCAAAAATGGGCGTGGCAGAAGCAATTCTTACTGCGCCGCTTGTCCCGATGGTCAATGCCGCTGTTCCTTTTCCGGTTGCATAACTTCCCACATTTGCTGTGCAGCCATCACTTGCGCCGATGCAAAAAAAAGTATCTGAAGAAATATTCAGTGAAGTAAGAACGGAAGAATCCACATCTTTTCTGATAAAATCTGTAGCCACAATTTCAGAAAGCTGCGAAGGATTTATCCCGCATAGGTCCAAAGAAAATTGATTCCATTTCAATTTTTGGATATCGAATAAACCTGTAGCTGATGCAATGGAATAATCGATTTCATAAACATTAAACAATTTATACCAGATAAACTCTTTGATAGAAATAAACTTAAAAGCTTCCCCGAAAATTCCAGGCTGATTTTCTTTCAGCCAGATTATTTTACACAAAGGAGTCATCGAATGAATCGGCGTTCCTGTTGTTTTATAAAGCATCTCTGCTTTTGGTAGTTTTCTAAGCCGCTGCGCAATATCGCCGCTTCGGGTATCGGCCCAGGTTATCAGCGGAGTAAGATTCTTATTATTTTTATCCATCACCACCAGGCTGTGCATCGCGCTGCTGAGGCTGATCGAAACAGGGGAGTATTTTACTTCAATGATTATTTTTTTGATACAATCCTTAAAAGCCTTCCAGATGGTTTCCGGATCTTGTTCAGAATAGCCGGCATGAGGCTCATTGGTGGAATAATACATTTGAGAATTGGCAATAATTGTTCCTTTACTGTCCATCGCAACGGCCTTGGTGCTGCCGGTGCCAATGTCTATTCCGATAATATATTTTTTAGTTGCTCCTTCCATTGTGAAAAGGTATTGCCAAAATTATTCCATTAAGTTTAAAGAAAAGATTTTTAGTAACAATGGTAAAAAGCTGCTACGAATAATGAGAGCCAAAGAGCAATCAATAATTGAATAATTCAATAATTAATACCCTCTTACATTCTTCCCTTCCATGTAATTCAGAAATGCATTATTCACCACGCGGTTTCCCCCGGGAGTAGGATAATTTCCGGTGAAATACCAATCGCCGGTATTAGTAGGGCAACTCTCATGAAGGTCTTCGATAGTCTGGTAAATTACTTCTACAGGAATATGAATTTCGGGAGGAGTGATGAGCTGTCCAATTTTCTGATCGATTTCCTGCAAGGTAAATGGCTTATAAATTTCACGAACCAGGTTTACAGAATTCAACTGATTGTTGCGTTTCAGCTCTTTGCATTTTTCAACCAATTCATTCAACATCGGTTCCATCCCTCTTTCTTTTATCAATGCCATTGCGGCTTTGAAGGCAACAAATTCGCCCAGCTTGCTCATGTCAATTCCATAACAATCCGGATACCTGATCTGGGGGGCCGAAGAAACGACAATTATTTTTTTAGGTTCTAACCGGGCAAGCATTCTGATGATACTTTCACGCAAGGTGGTTCCTCTTACAATAGAATCATCGATGACCACAAGCGTATCAACTCCTTTCCGCACGGTTCCATAGGTTATATCATAAACGTGTTGGACCATCTCATTTCTATTGTGATCCTCAGTGATGAAAGTACGCAGCTTAACATCTTTGATGGCAATTTTTTCCATTCTCACTTTGCGGTTAATCATCTCCTTCAATTTTTCAGGATCATAGTCTTTACCCCAACTTAAAATCCGTTCAATTTTTATTTTATTGAGATAATCTTCAGCGCCTTTGATCAATCCGTAAAAAGCAGTTTCAGCGGTATTCGGAATAAAGGAAAAAATGGTATTTTTTAAATCGTGATCCACCGCTTTCAACACTCTTTCACTCAAATGATACCCAAGTGCAATCCTTTCACGATAAATTTTTTCATCGCTTCCTCTTGAAAAATAAATCCGTTCAAAGCTGCAGGCTTTCCTTTCTTTTGGTTCGAGTATTTGTTGAATAGCATATTGACCGTCAGGGTTAGTTATCAGCGCAGTTCCCGGCATCAGTTCTTTCACTTCATTTTCAGGAACATTAAAAGCAGTGCGGATTGCAGCGCGTTCACTGGCCGCCACAATTACTTCATCATTCACATAATAATAAGCGGGCCGGATACCATGAGCATCGCGGACGACGAAGCCGGATCCGTTGCCGGTGAGGCCGCCAAAGGTAAATCCGCCTTCAAAATAAGGAACTGCTTTTTGCAAAACCCCCGCAATGTCACATCCTTCCGGAGAAGCCTCATCGGCTTTTATCAAAAAATGATGAATGACATCCATCATTGCACCAAGGTCACTTTGTGAATATTGTTCAGTTGGCGAACTATTGACAATCGAAAACAATTCTTCTTTATTAATGAGATTGAAATTGCCTGCCATTGCCAGATTTTGGGCAGGTACAGTATTTCTTTTCACAAACGGGTGGCAAAACTCAACATTATTTTTCCCTTGAGTTCCATAGCGAAGATGACCAAGCAACAACTCTCCCAGAAAATCTACATGCCCCTTCATCAAACCGGCATGTTTTTCAATATCAGCATGATCTTTTTTTATATCATTTACCTGGTTTCCTATTTGTGAAAAAAGGTCAGCGATAGCCTGGTTGTCGATGCTGCGAATCCGATGAAGAAACGGATATCCCGGTTCTGTATTGAGTTTAACGGCGGCAATTCCGGCCCCATCCTGCCCGCGGTTATGCTGTTTTTCCATCAACAGATACAACTTATTCAAGCCATATAAAACAGTACCATATTTTTGACGGTAATAAGAGAAAGGCTTGCGCAACCGGATAAAAGCAAGGCCGCATTCATGTTTGATTTCGTCGCTCATATTGGAAAGAATGCAAAATTAAGATATATCCATGGGGTTATGCTTTTTCTCTTAAAATATATTCTGTTATAATATTGCTATTTTATTTTGGTTTATCGATTAAATGCATTTATAAATGAATGGTTAACAGTATAAAATTTAAATTGCTTAAAATTATTTTTCTATTACAATAAGATTTTTTAATTTAATTTTATATTTTGTATCAAAAAATCAATCATGGCAAGACCAGTTAGAAATAATGAAGTTGCAGGAAAGTTAAAAACCCTCAAAGAACAATTAGCCGATTATAAAGAGGAGCTAAAAACAGTTCATCCTACCTTTAAAATATCAAAAAACGGCAAAAGATTATCAAATATTAATGCAACAATTGCAAAACTTGAAAGGGAAATAGACGAGCTTAAAAAAAGAAAAGAAACCCTCTAAAAAGTATTGAACTCTTTTTTCAAAAGAAAAAATTAATTCTTTTATAAAATGCATTTCTCAGCAAGAAAAGTGCATTTTTTATATGGTCTTTTTGCCCCCGTTTTCGCCATTCCTTTAAAATTGCAAAAGTTTACCTTTAAAAAATTTAATAATTTCTATCTTTTTAAGACCAGATTTATTGATCATTTATGAATACCGAACATCTTTCCGAACAGCAAATTATACGAAGAGAAAAATTAAAAGAACTTGCCCGGCTGGGTATTGACCCATTTCCGGCTGAATTATATCCTGTAAATACAACTTCCGCGTTTATTAAAAATAATTTTAAGGGTGAAGAGAATAAAGAGGAATTTTCAGAAGTCTGTATTGCAGGTCGCGTACTTAGTATCCGCGACATGGGCAAGGCGTCATTCGCCGTGTTGCAGGACGCAACAGGTAAAATTCAAATTTATGTTCGAAGAGATGACATAGCCAGGGAAGAAGATAAAACGCTTTACAATATTGTCTGGAAAAAACTAATTGATATCGGCGATATTATAGGTGTGAAAGGTTTTGTTTTTATTACCAAAACCGGCGAGACGTCCATTCATGTTACCGAATTTAAAATATTGTCAAAATCAATCCGGCCTTTACCTGTTGTAAAAGAAAAAGATGGGGAGACTTTTGATGAGGTGACAGACGCTGAATTCAGGTATCGTCAGCGCTATGCGGATCTCATTGTGAATCCTCACGTGAAAGAAATTTTTATCAAAAGAACCAAAATGATCAACGCCATCCGGGAGTTTCTAAATAATCGTGGCGCCCTTGAAGTAGATACTCCTGTTCTGCAAAGCATCCCCGGAGGGGCAGCGGCAAGGCCTTTTAAAACTCATCACAACGCATTGGACATTCCATTTTATTTGCGCATTGCCAATGAACTCTATCTCAAAAGATTGATTGTTGGGGGTTTTGATTGGGTGTATGAATTCAGCCGCAATTTCAGAAATGAAGGTATGGACAGAACTCATAACCCGGAATTTACCGTGCTGGAATTTTATGTAGCCTACAAAGACTATTTGTGGATGATGGAGACTACAGAGCAATTGCTGGAGCAAACTGCACTGGCAGTAAACGGTTCCACAAAAATAATGAGCGGCGATAAGGAAATTGACCTGAAAGCGCCCTACAGAAGAATCACCATGTATGATGCCATCAAAGAATACACAGGCATTGACATAAGTGGCAAAGATGAGGCGGGTCTGCGTGAGGTTTGTCAACAGTTAGGCATACACGCAGATGAGACAATGGGAAAAGGAAAACTGATTGATGAGATTTTTTCTGAAAAATGTGAAGATCATTTTGTTCAGCCCACTTTCATTATTGATTATCCTGTCGAAATGAGCCCGCTCACCAAAAAGCATCGAAGCAAAGCCGGGCTGGTAGAGCGCTTTGAACTCATCATTAACAGGAAAGAAATTGCCAATGCATACAGCGAATTGAATGACCCGTTGGAACAAAGAGAACGATTTGAAGAACAATCCAAACTGATGGAGCGCGGTGATGATGAAGCGATGTACATCGACCAGGATTTTCTAAGGGCTCTTGAATATGGAATGCCGCCTACAAGTGGTATCGGTTTTGGAATTGACCGGATGGTGATGTTGCTCACCAACCAGCCTTCCATACAGGATGTACTTCTATTTCCGCAAATGCGCCCTGAAAAGATATTCAGCCACGAAAAAAATACTGAACCACAGGCAGATTCAAAATAAAATATTCAAAACATTTTATTTTTCACCATTTGGTTTTTTATTAAATTACAGAAAACTATCTGTATGTGGAATCTATTTACCCACTATTTCAGCTTTACCAAAAAAGAAAGAAAGGGAATTATTTATGCCATTGTTGTAATTATCATAATCACATTTTTGCCATTTTTTTTCAAGTTTTTTATAAAGGAAGAACCAATCGATTCTACTGAATTTGCAAAAGAAATCGCCGTATTGGAAGCAAATTCTGCAAAATCAAAAAACATTTCAAAAAGTAAGGAAGAATATGATGATGATTACACGTCACCTTATACAAAAGAAGCGCCGGTAAGGGAAGACCTTTTTAATTTTGATCCGAATACGGCATCTGAAAATGAGTGGCTAAGGCTCGGTATAAGAAAAAGGACTGCTCAAACTATTCAAAAATACCTATCGAAAGGCGGCAAATTTTATAAACCCGAAGACATCAGGAAAATATATGGGTTAAGTGAAACCGATGCAAGGCGATTAATCCCTTATGTTGTTATTCCTTCTGCTAAAAAGGATTTTGTATCTGTTCAAAATAAATTTCCTGAAACACCAAATTATTCTAAAAAATTTTCTTTCCCGTTGGTAGATATCAATATCGCAGACACTTCAGCATTTATTGCATTACCCGGCATCGGCAGCAAGCTTTCAAAGAGAATCATTCTGTTTAGGGAAAAGCTGGGTGGCTTTTATTCGGTAGATCAGATCGCAGAAACCTACAACCTTCCTGATTCTACTTTTGAAAAAATAAAAAAATTCTTCGTACTGAACAGTAAAGCCATAAAAAAGATAAATATTAATTTGGCAACAGCCGAAGAATTAAGAGCGCATCCATATATCAGCTATTCAATTGCCAATGCCATGGTTCAATACAGGCATCAACATGGCAATTTTAAAGAACTAAATGATATCAGGAAAATAATGCTTATCTCTGATGAATTTTATAATAAAATTTCCCCCTATCTGTCTGTTGAATAGATAATTTACAGTAAACAAATAAATAATACTTTTTCTGATTATCCGGATTGATTTTCACTTTCTCTTATATTTTAATAAAATCTCTTAGACCTACAATAAACCCAAAATTCGTTGGGCTATTTTTAAGGGCAATTAAATTGAATTTAATGATTACATTAAATTAATGGCAGAAATCAAACGGGGCCAATTGCAGAATAATATTATTCGTTCTACCTTGCAAAGCAAAAGTGTTTTAGATATGGATTTTGCAAGTAATGAATTAACGTGGCAAGTGGCCGAAACAGTAAAGCAGTTTGCAGAGCAGTATATCAGGCCCCACGTAATGGAGTGGGATGAAAAACAGGAATTTCCTGTACATATTTTAAAAGAATTAGGAAAACTGGGGCTGATGGGCATTCTCGTTCCGCGAGAATATGAGGGAAGCGGCTTAAGTTATTTTGAATATAGTACAGCCATACAGGAACTTGCCAAAGTAGATGGATCCATTGGGCTTTCCTTTGCTGCCCATAACTCATTGTGTACCGGCCATATTCTCGCCTTTGGAAATGAAGAACAAAAGAAAGAATTTTTACCAAAATTAGCCTCTGCAGAATATATTGGTGCGTGGGGATTAACAGAACCCAACACCGGCAGCGATGCGGGCAACATGCAATGCGTAGCCAAAAAAGAAGAGAGGGATTGGGTGATAAACGGAACCAAAAGCTGGATCACACATGGAAAAAGTGGCGACGTGGCTGTAGTAATTTGCCGTACAGGAGATCCCCGAACAAGAGATAATTCCACCTCGTTTATTGTAAAGCGGGGAACCGAAGGTTTTCGTGCTGGAAAAAAAGAAAATAAATTGGGAATGCGCGCCAGCGAGACCGCCGAAATGATCTTCGATAATTGCCGGGTACCGGATTCTGCCAGGATGGGCGAGGTGGGCGAAGGTTTTAAGCAGGCGATGCAAGTGCTGGACGGAGGCCGTATTTCAATAGCAGCGCTTGGGTTAGGAATTGCCAAAGGGGCTTACCTCGCTTCTATTCAATATTCCAAAGAAAGATACCAGTTTGGAAAACCCATTTCAGATTTTCAGGCTATTTCTTTTAAACTGGCAGATATGGCAACGGAAATAAAAGCTGCAGAGCTTTTGATTGACCAGGCTTGCAGCCTGAAAACCAAAGGAGAAAACGTGACCAAAGAATCAGCAATGGCTAAATACTATTCCAGTGAAATTGCAGTAAAGACCGCCACCGATGCCGTCCAGATCTTCGGCGGATATGGCTATACCAAAGATTATCCGGTTGAAAAATATTATAGGGATAGCAAACTCTGCACCATTGGTGAAGGCACCAGCGAAATTCAAAAAATTGTTATTGCCAGGGAAATTCTAAAGTGATCCCTGCCAGGCAATGGGATCTTTGAAAAGATCAACTCAGATTTTTTTTGGCGAAATCCTCAATATTATCTTCAGTGGCGCCGGGAATAAATTTTGAAATAGTATCTTTCAAATCGCTGTTATTATTGATCGGATCTGCTGCTTTTGATTGTACATCCTTTTGTGTAGTTCCTGGCCCGGATGGGGTAGTTCCTGATTGAAAAAGATTGTCTATAGCGCCGCCAACCATGGGAAATCTTTCTTTAAGATAGTCCGCAATGGTACCGAGGATTTTGTAAGATTCTTCTTCGGTAAGACCATGAGCGCTTTTTAATTTTTGGATTAACTGGTCCATGATTCAGTGGTTTTTTATAAGGTTATGAAAATTTTCGTTACACAAAATAAACTATTTGTTGAATACACATATGGAAATTATAAAATTACATTCGCAATGGAATCAATAAAATAAATATGGGTAATAATCACTGTAGTCCTAATTTTGCTATTTTTACCAATTTAAAAATCCCTAATAATGAAAACAAAATTGTCAGCCCTCTCCTTTTCATCTGTGTTGATGATTATTTTGTTGGTAATGGTAAATACTTGCCAGGCACAGGATCAGACTATAAAAGATTTGCAATCTCAATCTTCCAAACAGGTAAAAAAAGGAAAAATCGACAGCAGTAAAGTGTGGAATACCGGCGGTCAGTTCGACCTAAACCTCGCCCAGGGAAGCCAAAGCAATTGGGCAGCCGGTGGTGATGATTTTTCATTTTCCATTAATTCCTATTTTGGATTATATGCTTTTTACAAAAAAGACAGGTATAGCTGGGACAATACCATTGACCTGAATTATGGTATGGTAAATACTTCCAGCCTGGGAACGAGAAAAAATGATGACAGGATGGATTTGCTGTCAAAAGTAGGGTATGAAATTGCACCTAAACTGAGCCTCACGGCCTTGTTTAATTTTCATTCGCAATTTTCAAAAGGATACAATTATAATTCTGATGGTTCCAAAGATTTGCTCTCCGATTTTTTGGCGCCGGGATACATTTTGTTAAGTCTTGGATTGGATTATAAACCTGTAGAGGGTCTATCGGTTTTTGTTTCACCGGTTACTTCAAGATGGACGCTCGTAACAAATGATAGCCTTTCTGCAAAAGGTGCTTATGGAGTAGTTCCGGGGGAAAAGAGCAAGAATGAAATTGGCGCTTTTGTAAGTGTGAATTATTTAAAAGACATTACGCAGACCATCAGTTACAAAGGAAGGCTCGACTTATTTTCAAATTACAAACACAATCCGCAAAATATAGATGTCATGATGAATAACATGTTTACGGCAAAAGTTTCTAAAGTGCTTACAGCCAGTTTAGGGCTTGATCTCATTTATGACGACGATGTAAAACTTTTTGGGCCAAATCATGATTCTCCGGGCTTACAGCTAAAATCATTAATAGCAGCAGGCCTGAGCGTTAAATTTTAAGATGGTTTGGGAATGGTCCTGATTAGAACCAAGCCGATAAATAATGGCCTATGTAATCTTAAATCAAAAAAACAGCAGTAAGCGAATAAAAAATTACCAATTTCATTTTGTAATAAAAAAGGGAGAAAAATCCTCCCTCTTTTATTATTATCTTATTACTCTTGCTTTTTATTCAAATTGTTTGGATATTCCTTTTGCCAATTCCACCATTTTCCGGATTCCTTCTTCAGGCAAATTCCCTTTCTTAAATTCTGCAAGAACTTCAGGAAGTTTGGTTTCCATTTCCAACAGGAACTGTTCTTCAAAATCCTGCACTTTTGAAACAGCAACATTACTGATCAAACCATTAGTTCCGAGATAAATGATGGCCACCTGCTTTTCAACGGGATAAGGAGAAAACTGGGGCTGTTTTAATATTTCAACGTTCCTGGCTCCCTTATCCAAAACCGATTTGGTCGCCGCATCCAGGTCGCCCCCAAATTTGGAAAACGCTTCCATTTCACGATAAAGCGCCTGGTCTAATTTTAAAGTACCTGCTACTTTTTTCATGGACTTGATTTGTGCGTTACCACCTACACGGCTTACAGAAATACCTACGTTAATCGCAGGTCGGATACCGGCATTAAACAGGTTTCCTTCCAGGAAAATCTGGCCGTCAGTAATGGAGATCACATTGGTAGGAATGTACGCAGAAACGTCACCCGCCTGGGTTTCAATGATAGGCAACGCGGTTAAAGAACCTCCACCTTTCACTAAATGCCTGATATTTTCAGGAAGATCATTCATCTTCTGCGCAATCTCATCTTTGGATACGATTTTAGCGGCTCTTTCCAGCAAACGGCTGTGCAGGTAAAATACATCTCCTGGGTAAGCCTCGCGTCCGGGAGGCCTTCTCAGCAAAAGAGAAACTTCACGGTAAGCAACCGCCTGTTTGCTCAGATCATCAAATATGATCAACGCGCTGCGGCCAGTGTCACGAAAAAATTCTCCAAGAGCAGCTCCGGCAAATGGTGCATAGAACTGTAACGGTGCGGGTTCAGAAGCAGAAGCTGCTACGATGGTAGTATATTCCATGGCTCCGTTATCCTGGAGGACTTTCATTACGTTTGCAATGGTAGATGCTTTTTGCCCGATTGCCACATATATACAATAAACAGGCTTTCCTGCTTCAAAAAATTCTTTTTGATTGATAATGGTGTCAATACAAATAGCGCTCTTACCGGTTTGGCGATCTCCAATTACCAGTTCGCGCTGTCCACGGCCGATGGGAATCATTGCGTCAATCGCTTTGATACCTGTTTGCAGTGGCTGTTTTACCGGTTCGCGGAAGATAACGCCGGGAGCTTTTCGTTCCAGAGGCATTTCGTATAATTCCCCGGTGATAGGGCCTTTGCCATCTATCGGCTCGCCCAAAGTATTGATAACACGGCCGGCAAGCCCGTCGCCCACTTTAATGGAAGCGATCCTCCCAGTGCGTTTTACCGTATCACCTTCTTTAATATTTCCACTTTCTCCCATCAGCACCACACCCACATTGTCTTCTTCAAGGTTCAGCGCGATAGCTTTGACGCCATTTTGAAATTCCACCAATTCGCCAGAACTCACATTATTCAGTCCGTAAATTCGTGCGATACCATCCCCTACCTGCAACACAGTGCCTATTTCTTCCAGATTGGCTTCAACATCCAGGTTGCTTAGCTGGCTTTTGAGAATCGCCGAAATTTCATCGGG
>JBIQMJ010000118.1:0-12060 GCA_044463445.1 Segetibacter koreensis | reverse complement strand
CCGACACAGCCACCAGATCAAAATTCAGGTCTTTATAATGATTCATAAATGAAGGCGCATGAGAACTTCTGTGCCTGTCGGAGAAGCCGATAACGCCTACGCGTACACGATCATTGGAACCAATAATCATGCGGTAACTTTTAGCACTGAAAGCATTGGCGCCGAGGTAAACACCTGCTGTGGTGAGCGCCGTTTGTTTGATAAAATTTCTACGTGAATTTGACATGTTGCAATCGTTTAATTGAGGTGATATTAAATTGTAAAGAGGATTAAAGCTATTGAATTTTTTGGGTTTGAAAGGCAGTTTATTTTATTTCGGTTTATACCCGCATGATAGTGGCGAATGCGTATTCATCAAAATAAAAAATCGACGTATTTCTTTCTTTACTATGTTTTAATCTCCATCATTGTTATAAAACAGATTAATCGAATGGCCATTATCTGTAAGTTCAGTTACCTCGACAGGAGGAAGAACCAGGACTTATACTTATAGTGGCAATACTGTTACTCAAACGACCGCTGCTTTCAGGGCAATTCAACAAAAATAAAAATCACTCTTATTTACTGTTTCACTATATTCTTATGTTTAAATAAAACTTTGAGGGAACGATTAGAAAAATTTTTACTCACTCATAGCATTTACAAAAAACAAAATTATCCATTTACGTGTAGGCATCACTGTTATACTGGCTAAGTCATGAAAATGTAAACTCTGTTTTCACACTGTTTTTTTTATTATTTTTTAACAGATAGGTTTTTCATTTTTTTTACTTTTGGCTCCTCCCTTTGAAAGACGATCATCGTTTCTATTAATGATTATCAACACTTAACCATACCATGTCAACCATTTTATGTTATTTACAACAAAGCAAATTGAAAGGTGTTATTTTCGCCTTTTTAGCTGTCTTTATTCTGACACCGTCCTATGCTATGAAAGGAAATGACAAGCCCGCCAAGTCGTCCTTGACTGCGCGACTGATGAATATTGAACAAACGGCAAAAAATCCTTTCCGTTATAGCGCAATATTACATAACGGAAATGGACAAACGCAGACATACCACCTGGAAGCGCTTCTGCCTGATGGATGGCTTATAGCTTTTAAGACCGAAGGAAACGAGGTGTCTTCTGTTATGGTAGACTCGGGAAAAACAGCGAATCTCTCTCTTGAAATATATGCTTCTCCGGAGGTAAAACCCGGTAAATACAACATACCGGTAACTGCCTTTTCTGCTCTGGACAAGCTTAGTCTTAACCTGGAGGCTGTAGTAAAAGGAACTTACGCAGTAGAGATTTCAACTCCTACCGGACTTCTCAGTGGTGAAGTCACAGAAGGCGATGATAAAGTATTGCAGTTAACAGTTACGAATACCGGCACACTGCCGCTTAGTGGGCTGTCTTTGTCTGACGAAGCCCCTGCAAAATGGACGGTCACTTTTGATCCGTCAAAATTGGATCGGCTTGATCCGGGAAAAACACAGACGGTAAATGCTACGGTAAAAGTTCCTGATAAAACTATCGCCGGTGACTACGCGACGAAATTTACTGTAAGAAACAGTTATACCAATGAAGACACAACGTTTCGCCTGACAGTAGTAACCTCATTGCTTTCAGGATGGATTGGTATACTGATTATCCTATTGGCATTGGGACTTGTATATTACCTCATTCGCAAATACGGAAGAAGATAAACGTCATGGAAAATCCTATCATTGAGTTGCGCGGGTTGACTAAATTCTATGGTTCTGTGAAGGCCGTGGACGACCTGCATCTTGAAATAGGTAAAGGCGAAATATTTGGATTTTTGGGTCCGAACGGTGCGGGCAAGACAACTACGATTTTGATGATGCTGGGATTAACAGAACCCTTTGCAGGCACAGCCATTGTTTGCGGGGTAAACGCTACAAGCCACCCGATTGACGTAAAACGGAGAGTAGGTTATATGCCCGACAGTGTAGGATTTTATGATAACATGACGGCCCTGGAAAATTTGATGTATATCGCCAGACTCAGTGGTATTCCGGAACTGGAAATTGAAGCGCGTTCGCGTGAAACGCTGGATATGGTAGGATTGGCCGGTGAAACAGACAAAAAAACTTCCGCTTATTCGCGCGGAATGAAACAACGGCTTGGCCTTGCTGAAGTGCTGATACGGAAACCTGAAGTGATAATTCTGGATGAGCCTACGCTGGGCATTGATCCAAGCGGGGTAAAAGAATTTCTGTCCTTTATTCGTCGTCTGAGCCGGCAACAAAAACTTACGGTGTTGCTTTCTTCCCATCATCTTCACCAGGTGCAGCAGGTGTGTGACCGCGTCGGAATTTTTGTAGAAGGAAAATTGTTGGTAGAAGGAAACATCGAAACGCTTTCCCGCAATTTATTCGGCGAAGAATCTTTTACGGTAATCATCTCAGTCAGAGAATCATTGCATGCTTCAGAGGATTTGATAAAAGAACTGGAGCAGCAACTTGCGGCAATTAAGAGAATAAATTTTTCCGAAAAATCTGCAGAGTTTTCCTGTACGGAAGATGTGACTCCCGAAATTGTCCGCTTTTTTGTAGAGAAAGGATTTAATGTGATGGGCGTAAACAAAAAGCAATTCGGACTGGATGAAATTTATGAACAATATTTTGAAAATAATCAAAAGAAAAATAATTCCGATGGAAAGTCCGGTGGTTTATTTCAAAGGTCGTTTTTCAAAAGGAGTAAGGCAGAATAGCAACCTTCTTCCTTCAAGCCCGTTTGCTGTAATGGTGCGCAAGGAAGTAGCAGACCATGTGCGTAGCTGGCGTTTTATTATTCTGGTGGGGCTTATCGTTTTGACATTCCTGGCCGCAATGTATGTTTCACTGAAAAATATTTCAAACGCAGTGGCTAATATAAACGACCCGGATCATGTTTTTGTGTATCTGAAATTATTAACTACAACAGACAGAACTCTTCCTCCGTTTCATGTATTTATCAGTTTCCTCGGGCCTTTGCTTGGCATCGCTCTCGGTTTTGACGCTGTGAATTCTGAACAGAATAATGGTACTTTAACGCTCCTTTTGGCGCAGCCTGTTTACCGAGACAATTTGTTATTGGCGAAGTTTACCGGAGCACTGATTGTAGTCAGCGTTCTCTTTGTAAGCCTTTGCCTGCTTATGATTGGAGGTGGGCTTATTATAACAGGCGTACCGGTAGAACCGGCAGAATTCTTTCGTATTCTTGGTTTTATCGTGTTGAGTATTTTGTATGTGGGCTTCTGGCTCAGCCTTTCGATTTGCCTTTCCGTCGCTTTTAAACGTGCAGCCACTTCTGCATTAACAGCCATCGGGATTTGGTTGTTCTTTACAGTGTTTTACGGAATCATTGTAAAAATGATCGTTAGTGGTTTATTTCGTGATGAGAATCTTCTGCAGCCAGATACTGTAGTGAGCTACAAAAATTTGCTGATAAATTTATTAAGTATCGCTCCCGGCCATTTATATACAGATGCTACTACTACACTGCTGATGCCTTCGGTAAGAAGCCTTGGCCCAATGACAATGGAACAAATGGCTGGTGCCATACCTTCACCCTTGCCATTGAAAGAAAGTTTTATGATTGTGTGGCCACAGGTTACGGGACTTGTTGCAGCAATAATAGTTTGCTTTGCCCTGGCCTATTATCTTTTTATGCGAAAGGAGATAAGGACGTGAGGTTTCTGCTCATCAGCCATCGTGGCGTTTCGGGCAAAAAGAACAATAATATTGAAAATTACTGATGATTAAGAAATATGAACAGGCCAATTGCATTCCTTTTAAAGAATAAATTTACTGTAATCTGCGTAAAGCAGTAAAGCAACATTTATTAAAGATTTTTATTTTTAATTTTAAAAAAATTTAGTTTGACTTTATTGCAATTTTAGCAGGACTCAATAGGGGCGAAGTTGCTTTTAATACAATATTTCCTGCGGTCTTTCCGGATTTAATAATTACCAGGCATCTTCCATGCCATGCTTTTCGTTGCGGCAATTGATAACTTTCTAAGCTTACCGGATTGGCATTGCCAACGCCGGCAATGGTTCCAGGCCCTTGAATTTCAAAATGAATTAAATTTTCTGCATTGGGATTTCGAATTCCATTTTTATCAATTAAATCAACGGTAACATAGCTCAAATCTTCATTGTCAGCTTTAATGATCTTTCTTTCAGCAGATAATTTTATTTGTGTAGATTCGTCCGCTGTTTTTAAAATAGAAGTTTTTATTTTTTTACCATTCTCATATCCCACCGCTTTTAATTCTCCGGCAGAATAAGGAACCTCATAGACCGCCATAAATTTTGTCGCACGATTGGTTATTTTTTTTCCAAGCGATTTGTTGTTTAAAAACAATTCCACTTGCTCGCAGGACGAATAAACATGTATTTCAAAAACGGAATCTTCGTAGCCCTTCCAATTCCAGTTGGCCACCACATCCTCCCAATTCCATTTGCTCCATTCAGATTTTTTGGGATTTACCGGGAAAGAGGAACGAAGTGGTTTTACAAAAATGGACAATTGATCTTTTTTCCACAAAGCATCACGGTAAAATGATTGGGGGCGCTTCCATCCGCAAATGTCAATATCACCGCAGTAAGCAAGATTCCAGGGGTAAAAAAGATTTTTGTCCTGTGGATACCCCAGCCATCCAATACTTGATTCGCCGATATAATCAAAGCCGGTCCAAACAAAATCGCCAATCACCCAGGGATGATCCAAAACGTTCATCCAATAGTCATCTGCTTCTAACGGGAAAGATTCAGTTGCCACCATTATGCGGTTTGGCTTACGCTGATGATCACTTACATATTTATCATCTGCGTAATTATATCCGCAAACATCAAGCGCTGAAAAGAAAGGGTCTTTCTTATCTGAAACACTATTTGCAGCAGCCGTAACCGGCCTTGTGTTATCTACCGAACGAACATAATCCGCCAGAATTTTTGCAGTGTCAGCAATAGAAGGCCTGTCCATTCCCGGAATTTCATTTCCGATGCTCCACATGATTATGGAAGGATGATTTCGGTCGCGAAGCAACATGCTTTGTAAATCTCTTTGCCACCAATCTCTAAAATAAACATGGTAATCATCCGGATTTTTTCCTTCTGCCCAGCAATCAAAAGCCTCATCAATCACCAGCATTCCAAGGCTGTCACACGCTTGCAGGAATGCTGGAGCGGGCGGATTGTGCGAACAGCGGATTGCATTGAAACCGCTTGCTTTCATCAGCGCCACACGGCGTATTTCTGCGCGGTCAAATGATCTTGCGCCAAGAGGCCCGTTATCAGTATGAAAACATCCGCCTTTTAATTTCATCGGTTTGTTGTTGAGCATAAAACCATTGGCCGCGTCAAAGGAAATTTTGCGAATGCCGAATTGGGTTTCCACATGGTCTGTTGGTTTTTCGTTTACTAAAACTTCTGTGATCGCTTTATATAAATCAGGATTTTCAGTTGACCACAATGTCGGGGATTTCACGATTGCGTTTTCATTAAAATCATATTCTTCATTTGCATCAACATTTTGTTTTGATGATGTCTTTGCTACTTCGATGCCTTTTGCATTGATGATTTTATTGACCAAAGTGATGGTTGCGGAAGCGGTTGTTTCATTTTTTACTTTTGTGTGAATGTTTACTTTGGCGGATGATGCGCTCACTTCCGGGGTAGTAATATAAGTGCCCCATTGCGCCACATGAATGGGATCGGTTGCTATCAGCCAAACGTGGCGGTTAATTGCTGAACCCGCATACCAGCGGCTGTTTGCGCCGATATTTTTTACCTGCACTGCAATCGTATTTTGTTCATTCTGTTTCATTTTATCACTGATGTCATAATAAAATGAAGTGTAACCATAAGGATGATTTCCCAAATGAATCCCATTGATCCAAACATCTGCATTCATGTAAACGCCGTCGAATAAAATAGAAATCTTTTTATTTTGTTCATTTACCGGCAAGGTGAAAGTTTTTCGATACCAGCCAATTCCACCAGTAGTAAAGCCGACACTTACCCCATTGACCGCATCGGGATCAAAGGGTGAATTGGTTCCAGGCAAACCTGCCTGACCGGTAGGCAAGTCTTCGATGCTCCAGTCATGCGGAAGATCAACATTTCTCCAATCATTGTCTTTAAAATTTACCTCTTGTGCATTGGCGATATCACCGCGATGAAAACGCCAGCCTTCATCAATTAAATTTTTTCTTTGCGCGAAGCATTGAAAGCTAATGAGAAAGCAGATGAGTAAAAAGGAATTTATTTTCATAAAATTCTTTACTTTTTGATGTGTATGCCTGAATAATTTTTATTAAAGGCATAAACTGATTTTAAATTATCCTGTAATCAGCACAAAATTTACCAGCTTACTTTTAACAACGAAACGCCCTGACCTGCTAATTTAAAATGATATTTCAGATTGCCATTTTTTATTTGAAACTTTTGCCCACGCACGTTTTCCATTAACTGCCCCATTTCCTGCAAATTATGGATTTGCTGTTTTGATGGCTGTTGAGGCGAGCCCATATTTTGCCATTTCGTATAGGCATTACTGTGATCTTTATCTACAAGATAGCTGGTTACTATTGCTTGTTTCGAAGCCAGGTTTTCCAGGTTTAATTTTATCCACGCCTCTGTTTTTTTATTCTCGTCATCGTGGTAATTCCAAAGCATTATATACATAGTATCAGCATCAATAGTTGCCAGCGCATCTACATAAGGTTGATGGCGCACGCTGCTGTCAACAATACTTTGATACGAAATTCCTTCAGGATTATTAACCGCCAGCATTTCTCCTTTTATTTTTCCAAACATCCGGAAAACATTGAGGACCGGCTTATCCACTCCGTTGGTTGATAAAGTCCTGAAGCCGCCAAACCAGCGCTGGTTTTCAAATTCAAAAGACCAACTCACTGCGCCAACGAGATGAATGTTATACTTCCTGGCCATCTTATATGATTGAGCAAAAGCCGCTGCCGTATAACTTGAATATAGGGTTCCATTTCTATAAGCATTTTCAGGGCTGTAATCCATAGAGCAGGCAGCGCAACCTTCCGGGTCAAATTCACCGATCATCACGGGTAAATGTTTAAGGGAAGAGAATTCATTGATGGTCTCAAATCCTTTTTCAACATCTTTAAGCTGTGCCGATAGGTTCATTACCACGCGATGGTTTACCACTTTAGGATTTCCTTTTGCATGAAACGTAATGTAATCCAGCGGGCTGCCGGTTTTGCCGGTTGCATAATTTTTACCATCCGCACAATGTTGTAAAAATGCTTTTAGAAAATCAGCGGCTTTATTCCATCCCGGCCCGGTGGAAGTCGGGCCCCCGATTCTTGCAGAAGGCAATGCTCTTTTTACTGCATCAGCGGTATAATCGAACAGCTTAAAATATTCATCCATCGTTCCCTTCCAATAAGAAATGTTGGGTTCATTCCAAACTTCCCAATACCATTTTTTGACTTCCTGTTCTCCGTATCTTTTTATACAATGTGTCACCCATTGATAAATCAGTTCCGCCCATTTTTTATAATCCTTCGGCGGGTAAGCCCAGCCAGTATAAATGGAATCATAAGGCACACCCGGTTTCCAGTGGTGACGGTACGGATGAGGCTTTGTTGATAATGCTTCCGGCATAAAGCCTATTTCTGCAATTGGCCGGATGCCACGCTTTATGAATGCATCAAAAATCGAATCAACGATCTTCCAGCTATAAACGGGATTTCCATTTTTATCTTCAGTATACACATTAGTAGAACTCCATTTCAACGCGGCTTTGCCATCTCCGCTTGTTAATAAATTATGCGTTCTCACGTAAACAGGCGCTTTGCTTAACCGGGATAATTCAGTCAATAATTTTTTACCATCTTTCATGGTGGTGAAGTTGGCTTCATCGTATCCAAAGTAAGACCAGATTGGATTGTAAGGGCCTGTTACATTTTTTGTATTAATGCTGATATGAACCGTATCTGTCTGCGCAAAAGCAGTATGAATAATAAATACGAAGAAAATGAGAAATAATTTTTCTGCGTGGGAAATGAATAATTTTTTGAGCATATTCAAAAGTAAATATTAAAGCCCTATTCCGGCAGAATAAAATAGTTTTGAATTCGCTTCTGTTTATTGAGAATGAAAATGAAAAACAATCAAATGGATTTGTTCGATACTTCACGTGATGAAACTAAAAATATTTTACCCAAAGACGGGACGGTAAATTATTATAGCAAACTATTGAATAGAAAAGAAGCAGATAATTATTTTGAAAAATTGCTAACGAATATTCAATGGAAAAATGATGAAGCCATCATCTTCGGCAATAAAATTATCACCCGGCGAAAGGTAGCCTGGTATGGAGAAAAGCCTTTTGAATATACTTATTCCAAAACCACCAAATCAGCATTACCATGGACGAAAGAATTGCTTGAATTAAAAACTGTAATCGAACAAAAAACAGGTGACACTTTTAATTCCTGTTTATTAAATCTCTATCACACCGGCGAAGAAGGCATGGCATGGCACAGCGATGCGGAGCCCGATTTGAAAAAGAACGGCACGATCGCCTCCTTAAGCTTCGGCGCGGAAAGAAATTTTTCTTTTAAGCACACGCAAACCAAAGAAACTGTTTCATTGCTTTTGGAACATGGAAGTTTGTTGGTGATGAAAGATACTACGCAACAAAACTGGCTGCATCGTTTGCCTCCAACCAGATCAATCAGGAAACCGAGAATCAATTTGACTTTCAGAACCATTGAGGAGAATTGATAAAAATGTTTTTTGCAGTAAACGAACTTTTATGGGAGATTTTTAATTAAAAAAATTTACTTAAATGCATTGGTAGTATTTTTGAAACATTCGTATTTCCTTTACTTTAACGCACCCTAATTTCAATTTTAAAAACGAGACTTTACGATTACACTTTTCAAATTCATTTTCAATAACTTAATTACCTTAGACAGACATTTTACTTTTATAAAAAAATTGGCCATGAACGATCATTCGAATACTAAAACATCCGGTTTTTCAAGAAGGGTATTCATCCGGGATAGTGGTTTAACCGCTGCAGGTTTTATGCTTGTTTCAAATTTAATTACGAAAAGTAAAAATTCTTTATCCCAAAATAAAGAAAATGATTTTGCTTATTTAGTGAATGATAAACTAATAGCCGCGGATGCAGCAGCAATGCAGGGTTTCATTGGCAACAAACTGGATTTATCTTATACTAATAGAATATTGGCTCAGAATGTGGATCACCCTGGTGGAACCTTTTAAATACAGAATGGAAACTCATCTTTGGCAGACAGAATTTTAGGGCAAATGGCTTACGTCAGCCATATTGGCCTATCGGTATCGTCCGACGCCGGAATTAAAAAAAGTATTGCAATCAGCAATTACCGGATTGATATCTACTCAAACACCGGATGGCTACATTGGTAATTATAGAAAGGAAAATCGTTTGGAGGAATGGGATACCTGGGATATGAAATATTGTATGCTTGGCTTGCTGGATTATTATGAGTTAACCGGCGATAAGACGAGCCTAAATGCAACAAAAAAATTGGCGGACTATTTAATAAAAGCAATTAATGAAAGGGACGGGATCATCATAATCTTACACTGAAGAAGGCCCAAGCCCCATATACGTTTCATTGTGTGATTATGCATCCGCAGGGAATGGAAAAGAATCCTCCACATTCCAGGTTTGGATGCCGCAATTATATGATGCGAGGGAAAGTTGAACAGTTAATTGAAAGAAGATCGGCCTTTCGGTTCATATTTGATTGTTTTTCATTAATCGAAATATAGGCAGGATAAACCTTTGAACTTCTCAAACTATGCTTTTCATACTTTTGTCGGACAATAATGTTTCGAAAAGAAAATCTTTCCCAATAAGGTTTGCTTTTTCAATAACTTGCATGCCAATAAAATTAAATTTATGAAAATCAGATTTTTTCTTTTTCTGGTTTTAACAACATTCCTTGTTGCTCCTTCCTTTGCCCAATATTCTTACCATGTTGAAAAAAAATATGCCATCAAGAGTTCAGGCGGTTGGGATTATATTGCAGTCAATCACAACAAAGTGTATGTTGCTCACGAAACGCAGGTAAATATCCTGGATGAAAAGACCGGCGATTCAGTCGGGATTATTGAGGGAACAACAGGAGTTCATGGAATTGCATTCGACAATGACTCGCATCGCGGATATACCAGCAACGGAAGATTGAACAATGTTTTTGTTTTCGATCTTGCTACTAATAAAATCTTAGATAAAATTGCAACAGGAGAAAATCCGGATGCAATCAATTATGAAACTTTTTCAAAGAAAATTATCACTTGCAACGGCAGAGGTAAATCTCTTTCTGTAATTGATCCAGAAAAAAATTCGGTGATAGCAACCATTGATCTTGGTGGAAAGCCTGAAGAAGCTGTAAGCGATGGAAAAGGAAAGCTGTTCGTAAATTTGGAAGATCAAAACCAGATAGCCGAAGTGGATATGAAAAATTACAAAGTGCTGAATCGCTGGCCCATTACGCCGGGAAAATCGGCAACAGGTTTGGCTTTGGATAAAAAAACGGACCGGCTATTTGCAGGTTGTGATAATAAAATGCTGATCGTTGCCGATGCTACCAATGGAAAAGTAATTGCTTCGGTCCCCATTGGCGAAGGTTGCGATGGCGTTGTCTTTGATCCCAAAAATGATTTGATTTTTGCCTCCTGCGGCGAAGGCGTTCTGACAGTTATCAAAGAAAAAGATGCGGATCATTTTGAGGTGGTGCAAACAGTTCCCACACAAACTACAGCACGAACCATTGCACTGGATGCTGTAAATAACACTTTGTTTTTACCGGCAGCCACATTAGCTCCTGCTGATCCGAATGCCGCTTCACGCCGCCGCAATTTTGTTCCGGGAAGTTTTAAAGTATTGGTAGTGAAAGAATAAATATCTTGAAAAACTTTTCTGTTTGATCCCAACAAAAGTCTTCTTGCCTTTTACCTTTTACATCTCTCTTAATCCAACACCTCCTTCAATTTTGACACGAGCTTTTCTCCAAAGATATTTTTTGCGATAATGACTCCATTTTTATCAACCAGGACGTTGGACGGGATTGCTTTAATTCCGTATTCATCTGAAGTGGCATTTTTCCAGCCCTGCAGATCAGATACCTGGTTCCATGCAAGATGATCATCGGCAATTGCTTTTTTCCAACGATCTTTTTTTGTGTCATACGAAACGCCCAGGATGGTAAAACCTTTATCTTTAAACTGATTGTAAGCTGCGACCACGTTAGGATTCTCACGCCTGCAGGGGCCGCACCAGCTCGCCCAAAAATCTATCAAAACATATTTTCCTTTTAATGAAGATAAGCTTAACCGGCTGCTGCCAGGAGTGAATTGGGAAAAATCAGGAGCGGGTTTTCCTATAGCCACTCTTTCATAAGTATCCACCATTTTTTTGATCTCCTTTCCTTTGAGAGAATTTTTTACTGATGGAGCCAGGGCGTTATACAACGGTTCTACATCACTTGCCTCGGCATAATAAGAAAAATTTTCAAGGATCGCCATGGCGCCACGCATTGAATTCGGATTTTCTTTTACAAAAGAGCCGGCTATTTTCCTTTTTGCCGCAAGAACTTCCATATCCACCTGGTCAAGGCTGTCCATCACTTTCCGGTCTTTATTCTTGTAGGCTTCCTCGTAAATTTTGCTGTTGTGTGCTTCCCATTCAGCAATAGGTTTCATTCTTTCCTTTAATAATTTATCATCAGAGTTTACCTCCGAGCCTTTTACGGTCAATAATTTTAAAGAATCCCCACGCCCGAGAACCTGCATTTGAGCCGGTTCCACATAAAAGGTAAAGTAATCATTTTGTCTTTCGGGCATGGTTAGCGAAGCAAAATAAGGAGAAGCCAAAAAACCTTTAAACTGAAATTTCCCGTCCCTGATAATGGCGGAATCCTTTAAAGTTTCACCGTTTTTATAAATATTTAAAAAAATAGTTCCGTTTTTTATTTTTTCAAGATTGCCATTGATCACGAAAGCAGAATCCTGCGCCATGATCTGAAAA
>JBIQMJ010000117.1:0-12161 GCA_044463445.1 Segetibacter koreensis | reverse complement strand
GCAAACTGCTGATATGGTGATGTGTTCGAGCCCGAAGCTTAAGTCAGAAGTAGAAAAACTGAATCCGAATGTAATATTAAGTCTCGATTACCTGCAGAATGAATATAAATTTTTGAAAAAAAATTATTCTATCTCCGGCAAAATGAAATTGATATGGGAAGGACAGGGCGTTGTTTTGCCGCATTTCCTGCACTTCAAAGAGGTGTTTAAAGAAGTAAGTTCTTTTTGTGAGCTTCACATTGTTACTTCAGAGAAATATCCAAAATATGGAAAGTTCGTAAACAAGAAGGTCGAAACAATTCTAAATCAATTGCCCATAGAAACTATTTTTCATAAATGGGATATTTATAACAACCGGAAGGTCTTCAGCAATTGTGATTGTGCTATTATACCTTTAAATAAAAATGATATTTATGGATGGCACAAACCTGCTAATAAATTACTTTCTTTTTGGTTCAGCGGCCTGCCCGCGCTCGCTTCGGATACTCCTGCTTATACCGAATTGACAAACAAAACAAACAGAAATACTTTATGTTCATCTCCTGATGAATGGATTTCAAAAATCCATTTGATTAGAGATATGAAAGCGGAAGAACGTGAAAACCTGGCAAAAGAAAATTTCAGTTTTGCACAAAGTCTTTTCTCCGATGAAAAGCATGATCTTACCTGGCTGAATATGTTTGAAAATATCTATTCAAATACAGAAATTATCAGACCGGTTTTACATCTGGAAGTACTACTTCGCGAAGCCATTTGGGGAAAAGGCAATTTGGTGAAAAAGCCTTCATTTGGATGATGTTAGTAGGAAATAAAAAAAGAAATTCCGGTCATTTGTTTGTTTGCTGATTATTCTTTTCTGAGATTTTCTTGTTTAATTCCTGTGCTAATTGTTGCATACTTACACTTTCAAAATTGAATTCCTGACGCAACTTTTCATAATAAAGAAATATTTTTTCAAGAAAGTCAAAATTTTCCCGGATGTTGCTTCCGAAATTATGTGGATGCCACCATAAATGATAAACCAATCGGTGCCTTGCTGCGTAATTCATTTCTTCAGTAATCCTTTTTAACCGTAAATGATCGAAAGAACTCAATTTTTTGTTGTACGGCCTTAAGAATCTGCTGGAAGGAATATTGATAAGTTCATTGTTTTTCATTTCTGCTTCTGAATAACAATTGTGGCCGCTTAGATTAAAATATGAATCCAGGAGCCGAAACGGACGACGGAAGAACATGGAGCCACCATGCCATTCTGAGGAAAAAAGCCAGGAATTTTCATTGCCCCTGAATGCAATAAATCCCATTTGTTTGCAGATATCCAAATACTTGTTATCGTATTGATTTCGCGGGAAAATAAAACTATTTAATTCGATATTATTGAGTTTCGCGATATTTTGAGCTGCTCTAACGTCTTCCGTAAATTCTTCTTTCGTTTGTCCTTTTTCAAGGCAATAATAATGTGAAAATGAATGAGACCCAATTTCCTGGCCGGCTTTTTTTATCTGTTGGATCAAATCATTACCAAAATGAAATGGATCCTGGATTTCATCATCACCTACGCTATTAAAATCATCAGTATATGGAGATAGTTGAGATGTAAAATAACCCGGTTTTTTTTCTGGAAGATTTTGAAGAAGTTCTTTTTTATTTTTAAAAAATAAAAAACCAACAATTGCAAAAGTAGCATTGATACCGGATTGCTCAAATAGCTTTAATAATAATGGAATTACTTTTCTTACGCCAAGTAGCTGCTCTTTGTAATCGTTCAGTTTCACCACATCACGCATGCCCCAATAAAGTTCTAAATCCAGCGAAACAACAAATTTTCCATTTTCCACAACTGATAATTGTCTGTTTAAATTTTTTAGTTAGATTTCAAAAATCAAATACAAGAAATTTGATAACATGAATTTCAAATTGAGAATTTCATAAATTGAATTAAGAGCAAAATCTACGGCTTATTGCATGCAGGTAAGATGATTTTATTTTTTGCCAATAACAATTAAATGACCGGTAAGATTTTTTCGAAAAGATTTGGTGAATCTCTGGTTTCCGAAAAGCTTCTCCATTATGGAACTGTAAATATCGCCGGTTTTTTTTCCGAATTTATAAAATATTCTGATGCTTCCAATAAATCGGCCCACAGTTTTGACCTCGCTGAAATAAGCATCTTTTACTTCTTTTATTTGCCTGGAAGAGGTAGTAAAATTGCAATGATGGTGTGTGGCTTTTGTAATTTTACAATAGATTGATTTTAAATTATGAAAAATAAAATAAAAATCAGTGGAAAAAAGATTTACCTGTGTTATGAAAAATCTTCCATTATTTTTTAAAATTCTGTGAAATTCTTTAAAGGTTTTTCTATTTTCGTTTTTATCGAGGTATCGCAATACTTCAAAGGCGACAACCAAATCAAAATAATTATCAGGATATGGAATTTCGGAAGATATCGCTTGTTTTATTTCTATCTCCGGAAAATTCAATTTAGCGTAATGATACATTTCAGTGGAAGGCTCAATGCCATAAACATCAAATCCTCTTTCCTTTATCCAATGTGTAAGATGTGCTGTACCACAACCGACATCCAGTACTTTCGATCCTTTCGGAAGCTTATCAAGGATCGATATTAATTCATTCAGCACTAATTTTCGCCCATAAAGAAATACCGTCTCTCTTTTACCGTGTTTAGCCACTTCCTGTGAATAAGTTTCCTGAAAATGCGAAGCGTCAATATCGTGTCTTTTAATTGCTAACTGTATAATTTTTTCGGAGCTCATTTATAGTAGAAAGCACTTTGTTTCTTTCATGAAAGCAAAGATTAGGCAAACCGGTTAAAATAAAAAATTCGTTTTCTCCCCAATATATATGGATTTTAAAAAGCGGAACGCAAAGGCACTTTATTCTTTGGTATCTTTTAAAACAGAATGATACCATTCAGCCGTTTCTTTCGCCATTCGTTCTATATTGAAAGATGTCTGGAATTTTTTAAAAGCGTTTTCGATTATGCGTTTTCTTTCCTCAGGGTTTTCCAATAAGTAGATAATCTTTTCTGCCAGCTCATTAATATTTTCCTTTTCAACCAGGATGCCCGTTTTATTATTTTCGATGATGCGTCTTGCCGTCTCGGTTTTGAAAGCCACCACCGCAATTTTTGAAACAAAAGATTCAATATACACAAGCCCAAAAGATTCATATAAAGAAGGCACTACAACCAGTTGGCATTGTGGGATGAAAATCTGTGGATTTGCAAAACCGACCCATTCAATATATTCAAGGATCTGAAGATTTGTAGCTTGTTGGATCAGTCTATCTTTCAGCGGCCCTTCTCCTAAAATAAGTAATTTCAGCTCCGGAAATTTTTCGATGATTTTCGGTAACGCCTGAAACAGGTAGGTGTGGCCTTTGATTTCTGATAATCTGCCAACCATAATTATTTTAGGGTTTCCATTTACCAAAACCGGTTCTTCATCATAATCCTGAAGGCTAATGCCATGACTGATAACCGGCATTTTATTTTTTACCAGTTTTAAAGCAACATATATTTCGGCAAGGGAATCTGATACAGCCAGGTTAAAATCGATTCTTCTTATTACTGAACGTGAAATAAAATAATATAGATTGTGTTTAATTTTTTTATTTCCTAAACCATACTGCAATAAATACTTTTCCTCATATCCATGCTTGGTAGAAAGAATAATTAAATTTTTAAAATAGAATATTTTTACCAAAACAGCAATCAGATCAGCACTAAATAAATGTGCATGTATCACGCCGATGTTATTCGATTTTAAATAACGGAATATTTTTCTCGCAGTAAGTAAAACTGATACTTTAGAAGTAGTAGGCACTAAAGCAGATTTCACTCCTTTGTCGTTCAATTGCTTGCAGTATGACTGAAGAGATGGAATGCTTTTTTTGGGACAAATGAATAAAAGATGACATTGAATATCATACTTATTTAATTCCGGTAATAGATTAAGCAAATGCTTTTCGGCTCCGTAAATTCCAGAAGTATAAATTAGATGAAGAATTCTCAATAGGTTTGATCTTTTAAATTATCGTCAAAAAAAATGCAATTACACCTGATTACCAAATTGAATTTTACGATTCGACAATGGTGCGTTAATGTAGAATTATTTCAAAAGCTTCCGATCATTATATAAGATTGTTCCCTGGAATTTTGACCGTTCGGTATTCAGTTTTCCTTTTCCTTTCATGATAAATTTCGTCGTGCCTTTAAAAATTGCCGCTGCATTGAAATCTTTATCGCTGTTTTGAAAAAACGTACAATTAAGAAAAATAATTTCCGGTGTATTAAAAGTTGGAAGAGCTTTTCCTTCCGCTTTAAAGATACAATGATCAAAAAGCGCGTTTTTAGCATCATAAAATTCCCATGTATTGCCATAAACTTTTCTATTGGGCGACAAAGTTGAATCCATCGTGAAAAGACAATCTTTAAATGAAACCGCCTTTTCTTTATCTGCCGACCCAAAAATCCGTTGCACCATTCCCACAAAAGTGCAACTGTCGAATGAAAAATTTTGCGACTCAGGATATGCTGCACTGTTGGTAGTGCCGATAAAAGTGCATTTACGGAAATGAATGTTATAGGTGTTCTGCCCGATAGAAATAATTCCTGAACCCGCATTATCATAAATAAAACAATTGACAAAGTTTCCGTTTCTGATAATGGAATTTTCGACTTCAATATCAATCCCTGCTGACGGCTTACTTACGACAGGAATGCCGTTATTTAAAGCCTTGCCTGTTGAGGAGAAGTTGCAATTGATGACGGTTAAATTATTTCCTCCAACCCATGATAAACCTTGCCTGCCATTGTATTCAGCTCTTACGTTGATAATTGTGTGCGGATAAATGGGATCGTAGTCTTTGAGTCCCGGCCACGCTACAATAATACCATCTAAAGCGCAATGATGAATATAGCAATCGGTAACTTTTGCTTTTTTATTCCCGTAAAGGCCGATACCAAGAGCAGCCAACTGAATTCCCGATGGCCCAAAACCCGGACCAATATCCATTTTTCCGGAATTCCCATCAATCGTTATCCCTATGATTGTAATGGATGAACAGCTTATAATATTGATCATGGAAAAAGCTGATGCATAATAATCACTGACGTTGCCTTGTTTCCGCAGACTATCCTTTAGGCCCGTTACCGGATTGAATGAACCATATTTTAAACTATCTGCGGCCTTGATAATGGCTTTATCGCCAATAATTGTTATAGGTTTTGATCCGCCTGTTATGCTAATGATAGGCGCTGGGGAATAAGAATGTCCGGCGCCGTAGTTGCCGGCTAATTTTTGTTTTCCTGCAATATAAATTCCCGAATCTATTATAAGCTTTCCTCCATTTGCCTTTAAATACGCGGAAGCTTTTTGGAAAGCTATTGTGTTGTTGGTTTTGCCGTCACCAATAGCGCCAAAATCCCTGATGTGCACCGTTTTTCCCGAGGGAGATTTGTCAATAAACGAAGAAATATGGGTGATTTTTATTTTGCTGATTGCTTCAGCTAAGGCCGGATCTGAAGAATAAAACAAGGAAATGAAACAGGCACTCAAAATTAGCAAGCTTTTTTTATAGTTCTTATTTTTCCCGAGGATCATTTAAAATATCATTTTTCAGATGCTAAAATAAAACAACTTGAGTAGCGGCAGATAAATTTTAATCAGCAGTTGAGCTATGTTTTTTATCTTCCCTATAAATCAAAATAGTTTTGTTTATTATAACCGTTATAAAAGACAACAAAAGCTGCAATAAACCAAAACCACGGATACCAGAAGTTGGAAATAAAATAATAATGCATCAGTCCTGAAACAACTGAAATAATCAAAAAGAAGCCTATTGAGGATCTGATTTTGAGCGTTTGGAAAAAAATATAAAGGAAAAAAAATAATAGAAGTAAAAGACCGAAGTAACCTAATTCAAAAGTAATCGAATAATATAGAGAAAGAATAGCTTTAGATTCATCAAATCCAAGTATATTATAACCTGCCGGTCCGGTTCCAATCAAATTATTTATAAAGGGAAGATGTGAGAATTTATCGGTAAAAAAGTTGAGTCTTTCCTGGCGATCATCCAAAGAAAACGAGGACATTTTGTCACTAATGCTTAATAGGATCAATGCATAAACCGAAAAAAAATAATTGAATAAAAAAATAACAATTGATATCGCTGCTGAAGTAATTATAAACTTCGCAGGTTTTCTTTTTATATATAAAATAATATTTTTCAAATAAATAAGGGAAGCAAAAAGTACCGCCAGAGGAAGTATGACAAATGAGGCTGTACTTACTGTAAAAATGAAAGTAAAGATAATACCAGCAACTATTAATGCTTTTACCGGTTTTGTCCATTTACAGAAACCAGAAAAATACATAAAATAGACTGTGAGAGGACTAAATAGTTCCATCATAAATGCAAAATGCCCTGATTCTGGTGCAAAGCCTCTTGCGCGAAAAAAAACACCCAGTACAGTAGCATCATACCATGCTTCCATTTCAGTTGGCCGCGGTATATAGTCATTCAAATTAAGGCCAAAAAAATTCGCTGAAATAAATTCTATATTTCCGTATAGTGCGCTTATAATGGTAGTATAGGTTATAAATTGAAGTGTTCGCCTTAAAATCAGGTTTTTATGCGGAGCGCTGAACAAAGTAAATTTGATGGCTACATAAAAAAGCAAAAATGTAGAAAGATAGGCTAAGGTATGATTTAAAGATTTAGAATTACCCCATCCATTTATCAGATATGAAAAGACAACGATAAGCAGAAATAAAAAAATGATTACCAGGTCGAATCCCATGAAGCCCGGTGGCAATGCCGCAGCCTGTATAAGTTTTATCAGCATTATCAGGAATAAAAACACTGCAAAAATTAACGGCCAGGAAATGGTGCCCGTAAATGCAAATGCGGAGACGAATGGCATCGTAAGAATGTACAGCATCAGGATCACATGGCTCCAATAATCTAAACCTTTGCGTGCTGATATCGGTTGCCAACGTTTATGATCTTGTAATATATCCATAAGCTGTAATAAAAAAATAAGCGGCTAAACCGGGAATATTTATAAAATCCATGTTCTCGCAGGATTTTTTTTCTTTCTGTATTAATTTTCCCGCTGGCTGTGATGCTGTTTTCATGTATGCGAAACTTTGAAATGTCAACATTGATATATTTTCCCCTACTTCCCCTGGTTGCAAGCGCTTTTAGAATATAGTCATAATCTGATGCGTATTGGTATTTCAGATCATAGCCATTCAACTGCCTGTTTAATTTTTGCGAAATAAAAAAGCATGGATGAGGCACGAATGTACAATGAGTTGACAATAATAATTGCTTAAAGGTTACGGGAAAAAGTTTTACTTTCTTAGTTTCTCCATCTTTAAACTTTACAAGGTTTCCATAAAAATAATCCGGATTCTGTTTATCAATAAGATCAATTGCTTTTTCGATGGTATTATCATTAGCTAACAGATCATCAGAATTGAGGATCAAAATATAATCGCCGGTTGCGAGCCGCAGACCCTTATTAATGGCGGCATACATGCTATCGTCGGGTTCGCTCAGCCATAAATGAATATCTTTTAAGTATCTGTTGATAATATCCAATGTCGAATCGGTAGATGCGCCATCAATAATAACGTATTCAATGTTGGGATATGTTTGATTGATTACACTCTTAATGGTTTCCTCCAAAAATTTTTCACTATTCCGGCAAACGGTAATAATCGTAATTTTTGTTCCCGGATTTTTCATAAATCAAATATCACTAAATAAATTGCCCGCCCAAAAATTACTTACATAATCACAACCACCAGAAACGAGTTTTGAGAATGCAAACTGTTATTTTTGCATCTACTTAAAAATACATTAAAGTTGTACATAAAATAAGAGCGCTTTCCAAAATATTCAATTCCGGAAAGATGATTTTCAGGAAGGTTTGTTTTTGAGATGAAATTATTTAAAAAAATGAACAGAATAACCGGCATAGTGGGTTTAAACTGGCTTAAATTGAAAAAAATATTTCAGTTTACGCCTCATGATACAAGTAATGCACAGGGGAAGTCGCACGAAAGATACAGGCGTATTTTATTAACCGGGGGAAGTACCGCAATTGTAAAAATATTTTCTGCACTTATCAATTTAATTACGGTCCCTCTAACGGTTAATTATTTGGGAGCTGAGCGGTATGGCTTATGGATGGCGATTTCTTCTGTCATTGCGTTAATGAGTTTTGCGGATCTGGGGTTGGGAAATGGCCTTTTAAATGCCGTATCGAAAGCAAATGCTCGAAATAGCAAACAAGAAGCGCAAATTGCCGTTTCCAGTACATTTTTTATTCTGGTTGGAATATCAATCGTACTGTTCCTCATTTTTATTTCTATTTTTCCTTTCATTTCATGGCAGCATGTTTTCAATGTTAAGTCTGCAATAGCCATAAAAGAATCAGGGCCGGCAATGACGGCACTCGTAGTTATTTTCCTGATCAATATTCCATTAGGAATTGTAGAAAGAATCCAATCAGGATACCAGGAAGGTTTTAAATTTCAGTTTTGGCTGATCCTCGGCTCCTTACTAAGTTTTACCGGCATTTTAATCTGTATTTATTTTAAAAGCGGGCTGGTATGGCTTGTACTTAGCTTTTCAGGGGGGCAGCTACTGGCAACAATTTTAAATGGGATATATCTATTTGGTAAAAAGAGAAATTATCTGCTGCCTAAATTAAAGTATTTTAATTGGCCTGTTGGAAAGTCTTTAATCAATTCCGGGATGATTTTTTTTTTACTGGGTTTCTTTACCCTGATTGGCAATACTTCAGATGATATTATCATTGCCCAAACATTGGGTTCTTCATCTGTTTCCGGTTATGAGATTGTAAAGAAGATGTTTCTTTTTTCCATGTTTACCCAATTTCTTATACAACCGCTTTGGCCGGCTTTTGCTGAGGCTGTTGAAAGTGAAGATTTTGCCTGGGCAAGAAGAACCGTAAAAAAAGGACTATACCTGAGTGTCATAGGTGCTGCAATTATTTCTCTTCCCTTACTAGTATTTGGAAAACAGATAATAACTGTTTGGGTAAGCGCGAGTTACGAACCTTCCTGGTTACTGCTATCAGGGTTCTATATCTTTGTTCTACTTTCAAATTATTTAGGTGTTATGTCCACTTTTTTGAATAGCGGCCCTTTGCTAGCTAAACAGATCTGGATGATTGGTTTGGCCAGTTGTTGCTCTGTCTTATTAAAAATACTTTTGTCTTTAAAATTTGGAGTTAGTGGAATAATCTGGGCTACAGTAATCGGATATAGCATTTTTTATATTGTTCCAAGTTATAAGCTAGCTTTTAACTTTCTCAATAACAAAGTAGATATACTCAAAGATGTTGATCAAAAAGCTTCTGAATAAATCAACGTCATATTCTGATAGGCAAAAGAAATCTGTAAATGAGTCGAATTTTAATTATATAACGCGCAAAACGAAGAAGAAAATTGAATTATCTCGGTTATCCGGTCTAGTAAAATCAAATATCATATATAAAATAAAAGGAATAATAAAATAATTTGTAAATCATGTTTTCAAAATTAAAATCACTGGTCGGTAAGCTGAGTTATGAATTGTCGAAATTTAGAAATGAGAAATTCGAGGGAGATCTCGATATAAACAAGGTGAATAAACTGTATTCAACCCGAAACCTTAAATATCAATACTTTCACAATTACTTTTGGAATTTCGCACCCGACTGGCTGAAGGAGCATCGCAAATATTTCAAAAAAAACAAACGTGGATTCGGCGAGGATGCATTTCACGCGATGTGGTATTTTATTTTTAAAGAATTTCGTCCAAAGAATGTTTTGGAAATAGGTGTTTATCGCGGTCAGACAATTTCACTATTTGCCTTATTAAGTAAAAAGATGGATCTGAAAACAGAAATTCATGGTATAAGTCCGTTTACTGCTGCCGGAGACAATGTGTCAAAATATTCAGAGAAACTGGATTATTATAATGACGTGACGGATAATTTTAAGCATTTTCATTTATCGCTCCCTTTTTTTTATAAGGGATTTTCGACAGATAAAGCAATGGTTGAAGTAATTCAGTCGCAATTTTGGGATTTAATTTATATCGATGGCAATCACGAATATGAAGTGGTTAAGCACGATTTTGCTGTTTGTTCAGAGTTCGTAAAAAAGAATGCGCTGATTGTTTTGGATGATGCTTCTTTATATACCGACTATAAGCCCTCTTATTATTCTACACCCGGGCATCCAGGTCCATCTAAAGTTGCATCAGAAATTGATCCCAGCTTGTTCCAGGAAATTCTTTCCGTCGGACATAATCGTGTTTTTAAAAAGATATAATATGAAGGTTAAATTTTTACCTTGGCAGCCACATTGTTTTGCTTTTGGCGGCTTCGATATTCAAATGATAAATACATTAGAAGCAGTAAAAAATGCGGGCGTTGATGCGGGTAAATTGGACATCTGGAGCAGGGAGAAGGACTTTGACCTCATCCATTTATGGGGCGTCGGAGAGCCTAATTACCACGTCATTGATTGGGCCAAAAAATCAGAGAAACGGATAATGGCGACAGTATTGCTGCCTTATCATGATACGGTGCGATCCAAACTGGGTTATTATAGCAGATTGTTACAGGTAAGGCAACTGATTCGGTATTATAAAAAAATTGATAAAATTGTTGTTCTTAATGAGATGCAGTCAAAAGCACTTACCAGATATTATGAAGTTCCGGGTTCAAAAATAGAAGTCATACCGAATCTTATAAATGAACAGTATTTTGCAACTCCTGATTTTCTTTTTTCAGAAAAATATGGAATTTCTGATTATATACTGTGTACTGGCAATGTTTCATCAAGAAAGAACCAATATAACCTGGCCGTTGCTTGTATGAATTTGAATTTAAAGCTGGTATTAATAGGAAATGTGCTTGATGGAGAAAAGCAATATGGAGAAAAATTAGAGGAGTTGATAAAAGGAAAAGAAAATATTTTGTGGCTGAAGGAGTTGCCGGAAGGGTCGGCAGAACTGGTTTCCGCATATTACCATTGTAAACTTTATACTTTGCCAAGTAAAAGCGAAACTCAACCAATAGGTGCTCTTGAGGCTGTCGCAATGCGCAAGCCATTAATTTTATTGGATAGCAGATATGCTCATCAAAATTATTACAGAGGGGCTACGTTGTGTAAATCTCCTTCGGTAAGGGATATTGAAAAAATCCTCAGTGCAACCTACAACAAAAACAATCTTGCGGATTGGAATCCGGAAATCCTGAAATGTAAACCGGAAAATGTGGGTGAAAGATATAAAGAATGTTATCTAAAATTATTGAAGTGAAAAATTAGTCTAATATTACATTCCTGGTTTAAGATGCTTTTTTTGCCTGATAGCATAAAAGCCAATAAAAATTATTAAAAAACTAAAAACAGCAATTACTCCGTAAATCAAAGCAGTTTTCAATTTCCCAGGTTTAATTTTAAGCATTGGATAATCAGCAGCATCTATTATTTGCATCAAAGGAATACTTCTTAAATATTGAAAGCGGGCAATTTCGAGATTTTTAAACATTTCTGCATAAGCAGCACCGTAAACCTGCGTGTTTGTCTGCTCTCTTTGCAGCGGGACAAGTGCGTTTGCAAATGCAGGATTTAAATTGGCATCCTGTATCGCAGCTTTATCAGAAATAGAAGATTCCAGTTTATTTTTCATATCGGGAACTCTTTTCTCTAAAACCTCTAAGGTCTCTTTATTTTTCTTACTGGTAATTTCTGTGTAAAAACTGTTGGTTTTATCGATTAATTTATCGGTAAAAATTTTTGAAAACTTTTCATTATGACTGGATACCATTAATTCATAGATGTTCAGTTTTTTATCAGGCCGTCTTGCAATAATTAAGTCATTTTTAAATTTTAAATAGGTTCTATACAAAATGCTGTCTTTTGTATATGAAAATGAATTTCGGCTTTTGTTTGGATAAAAATGTATATCAGGATTGGCAATTGTTTTTCCATTACGCGCTTCCGTTTGCCGGTAAAATTCAATCAGCGTTGAAGGTTGATTATTAAAAGTATCTACAGAAAGAAGCACTTCTTCAATAATTCGACGGCTTAACATGATTTCAATAA
>JBIQMJ010000116.1:4350-12278 GCA_044463445.1 Segetibacter koreensis | reverse complement strand
GTTGCTCAAAAACCCGGCTACGGTTCAATATATCGAAGCTGCGTTAAAAGGTAAATTAAATCTTGCCCAGGTAACGAAATTTGTAAAGCTTTCAGGCAATACCCAACTTTCAGGACTTCTCGATGCGGATGCAGTTGCCAAAGGAAATTTGGCAGTCATTACTCAGCAAAAGCCCGGCCCTTTCACGGCAAATGGCTTTATAAATATCACGGGCCTCAATTATTCTTCCAACGATTTTCCACAACCCATCAGCAATAGTAATCTTCGAATAAAATTTGAAAATCCTGATGGAGTACCGGATCATACGGTAATTCAAATTCCGACAGCGCATCTGCAAATTGGAAATAATCCTATTGATTTTAATGTATTGATAAAAAATCCGGCTACCGTACTTTATTTTGATGGTGCGGCAAAAGGAAAATTTAATCTCGCTTCTGTAAGCCAATTCACCACGCTGGAACCAGGCACTCAATTATCAGGTATGCTTTCTGCAGATATTTCTTTTAAAGGAAACAAAGCAGCGATTGATAAAAAAGAATATGACAAGATCAATACATCCGGCACTTTGAACGTTTCGGATTTAGATTATGTGAGTAAAGATTATCCCCGGGGCGTAAAAGTCAAGAATGCTGCATTCACTTTTAATCCAAAAAATATTTCGCTCAATTCATTAAATGCCGAATATCTAAAATCTAACATCACGGCAAATGGTTCGATAGACAATGTTATTGGGTATACGTTGAAGGATGAACCCATTGCAGGAAATTTATATGTGCATGCAGATCAATTAAATCTCAATGATTTTATGGGAACGGATACAGCCACAAGTAATAATTCTACCGCTGAACCTTTTGTGGTTCCTAAAAATGTGTCCTTCACTTTAAATGCCGGTATTGATAAACTAACTTATGACAAAACCAATTATGAAAATGTGAAAGGCACAGTGATCATTAAAGACCAGACTGTGGATTTTAGAAATCTGCAAATGAATGCTCTTGATGGAACGATTGGCCTTAATGGGATGTATTCAACCAAGGCTAATAAAAAACAGCCCGACATTTCGTTGGCTTACGATGTAAAAAATCTCAATGCAGAAAAAACTTTTTATGCTTTTAATACGGTTCAACAATTAATGCCAATCGGGAAATTTATTTCCGGCGTAATCAATTCACAATTGACCATGACCGGCAGGTTGGGAAGTGATATGATGCCTGATCTAACAACCCTCACAGGAAAAGGGAATGTATTTTTTTTGAACGGATTTTTAAAAAAATTTGCGCCGGTAGAAAAATTAGCGCAAACCTTACAAATTTCTGAGTTAAGCAGTTTTGCACTTGATGACATCAAAACCTATTTTGATTTTGCAAATGGGAAAGTGCTGGTTAAGCCATTTCATGTAAAAGTGAAAGATATTGATATGGAAATTGGTGGAGTACATGGATTGGATCAATCTATCGATTATGTAATTGGAATGAAATTTCCAAGAAGTGTGATGGGCGCACAGGGAAGTGCATTGATCACTAATCTCGCTCAGCAGGCCTCATCCACCGGAATCCCGATAAAAGTTAGTGATTCTATTAATTTGAACATAAAAATGGAAGGTACCATAACACATCCTGTTATTAAAACCGATCTGAAAGAATCTGCCGGAAGCATCGCTACTGAAATGAAACAACAAGCTGCTGAATTTGTAAAAAGACAAATTGATAGTACAAAAAATACCGTCCTTGATTCTGCAAACGCCATCAAAAATCAGGTTGTAAATGATTTGAAAGAAGACATTATGAAACAATTACCGGGTGCTAAAAATGACAGTGCTCCCTCATCGGGAAAACCTTTGGAGAATGTGAAGAAAAATGCTGAAAAAACTTTAAAAAATACATTCAATAATTTGCTCAGGAAAAAAGATATCTCGGGAAAGAAATAAAGAAGTTTTTCCTTTAAATAAAAATTCCTCTTTCACCAGAAGAGGAATTTTTTTATCAAAATATTTTATAGTGGGAAATCCAATTAAATTTCCGTTGCACCTTCCACCAGCACCGAAGCTTTGTTATTTAGCACTTCTACAAAACCTCCCTGGATATTATATTGGGAAGAAGCGCTTTTATCTTTAAGGATTTTAAGCTTGCCTTCTTTTAAGGCGCTAACGATTGGGGCATGCTTATCGAGTACCTCGAACATGCCACTTATTCCCGGAAGCTGCACACCATACACTTCGCCGCTAAAAATTTTTTTATCCGGTGTCAATATTTCTAGAGTCATAAAACTAATTCAAAAATGTGAAAATGTGAAAATCCGAAAATGCAACTAATTAAGAATTGGCTGCTTCCATCATTTTTTTACCTTTTGCAATCGCATCATCCAGGTTGCCCACCAGGTTGAAAGCTGCTTCCGGATATTCATCCACTTCGCCATCCATAATGGCATTGAATCCACGGATGGTATCTTCAATTGAAACCAGCACCCCTTTCAAACCGGTAAATTGTTCTGCCACGTGAAATGGCTGAGAAAGGAAACGCTGCACTCTTCGTGCACGGCTCACCGTTAGTTTATCTTCATCACTCAATTCATCCAAACCAAGGATGGCGATAATATCCTGTAATTCTTTATAGCGCTGCAAAGTCCTTTTCACACGGTTAGCACAATTATAATGTTCATCGCCCACGATTGCCGGAGTCAGGATTCTTGAAGTAGAATCGAGAGGATCTACTGCAGGATAAATTCCAAGGTCAGCAATTTTTCTACTTAATACAGTTGTTGCATCAAGATGCGCAAAGGTGGTAGCCGGTGCCGGATCGGTCAAATCATCCGCAGGCACATAAACGGCCTGAACTGAAGTGATAGAACCATTTCTGGTAGAAGTAATCCTTTCCTGCATCAATCCCATTTCTGTAGCCAAAGTAGGCTGATAACCCACCGCAGAAGGCATACGCCCAAGCAATGCAGACACTTCTGAACCTGCCTGTGTGAAACGGAAAATGTTATCTACGAAAAACAAAATGTCTTTTCCTTTTCCGGTGCCATCGCCGTCACGGAAATATTCAGCAACGGTCAATCCGCTCAAAGCCACGCGTGCTCTAGCTCCGGGCGGCTCATTCATTTGCCCGAACACGAAGGTTGCTTTTGAATCTTTCAGTTCTTCCAGGTCTACCGCATCCAAATCCCAGCCCCCTTCTTCCATACTATGAATAAATTTTTGGCCATATTTCATAATACCTGCTTCAATCATTTCACGCATCAGGTCGTTTCCTTCACGCGTTCTTTCACCAACGCCTGCAAATACGGATAAACCACTATACGCTTTAGCGATATTATTAATTAATTCCTGGATCAAAACCGTTTTACCCACACCGGCGCCACCAAACAAACCGATCTTACCACCTTTTGCATAAGGTTCAATCAGGTCGATTACTTTGATACCTGTAAACAATACTTCTGTTGCAGTACTTAAGTTTTCAAATAATGGGGGTTTATTATGAATCGGGCGACCATTCTTTTTGCTCACCTGTGGCAAACCGTCAATCGCATCGCCGGTCACATTGAACAAGCGGCCGTTAATGGCTTCGCCGGTGGGCATTAAAATGGGAGAACCTGTATCAATCACATCCATTCCACGCTTCAAACCTTCAGTGCCATCCATTGCGATACAGCGAACACTGTCTTCACCCAAATGTTGCTGAACTTCCAGCACCAGTTTAGATCCATCTTCCCTGGAAAGTTCTAATGCATTGAATATCTGGGGAAGCTTGCTTTCATTGTTAAAATGCACGTCAACTACTGCTCCGATAATTTGTTTAATTTTTCCGGTATTTGCCATAAAATTTTTATTTAAAAAACCTATATTCCAATTTGGCGGCAAAGGTAAGATGATACGGTCAAAAAGACAACAATCGAAAAAGATAATTTAAGGCAATTTCACACACCTTTATTTTTTTAATACCAGGATCAATTCCATTCAAAAAAAAATTCTTCTTTTTGTTTGTTTACTGGAAACTATTTATCGTAATGACCTTTTTAGAGAATAAATGAAAACTTTGTTGTCTTCAATTTCATAAATAAGCCGGTCAGCCTTTGTGATTCTTCTTTATCATTTGCCGGAATGATGATATTTTAGCGTCTCGGGTTTACCAATGCCTTCATAAGGAGTTTCTTCTATACTTTTTATCAGTTTGGAAATTTTATTTTGAATGGTTCGATTGCTTTCTTTTTGTTCGTTTACTGGAAAACTAAGAGCGTTTATTTCCTCTGGCCAATATATTTCCTGTCTTTAAAATATTTACCAACCACCGGCAAACTCTGAAATTCTTTCCATTCAACATTTAATACAAACCAAAGGTATAAAATCACCAATACGGTGGCGACGATAAAACCAGCAAGATTTCCTTTGATAAAATATGTTATTCCCTCGTGAATAAAAAACAGAAGCACCACTATCACGATATAAGCTAATAGTTTTTTCCATGCATACGGTATCCGGTATTCTTTTTGGCCCCAAACGTAGCAGATTGCCATCATGGCAAAATAGCAAAGAAATGTAGCCCAGGCACATGCCATATATCCATACGCGGGAATAAAAATATAATTAATCAAGATGGTGATTGTGGCTCCAATGATGGTAATATAAGCGCCTGAAAGGGTTTTATGAGTTAACTTATACCAAATGGAAAGATTATAATAAATACCCAGGAAGATATTAGCTAAAAGCAAAATGGGAACCACTCTTAAACCCGCCCAGTATTTGGGTCCTATGAAATGTTTCCATATAGGAAGATACAAACTTACCAGGAGGAACATAACCGTAACCACTATCACAAAAAATTTCATCACACGCGCATACACTTTTTGCGGATTTTGTCCTTCTGCCTGTTTAAAAAAAAATGGTTCAGCGCCCAATTTGAATGCCTGGATAAATAAGGTAATTAAAATGGCCAGCTTATAGCAGGCGTTATAAATACCCACCTGTTGTTCCGCTGCAGTGGGAGAAACCGGGAGCCACCATCTTAGCATTAATCTGTCAAAAGTTTCATTCACCATTCCACCCATTCCCACCAGTATAAGAGGGAGGGAATAGATCATCATTTGTTTCCATAAAGTGAAATTGAATTTCAATTGTATCATTGAAATTTCTTTGCTTAACAGCAAAAGTGTGAATACAGATTGGATGAGGTTGGCAATGAGCACATAAACGATCGGATTGGTATTGCTGTTGTAAAAGAGCAGCACAAAAGAATTAGAATTTGAGGCAACCTGTGAAGGGCAATAACCAATAAAAAACCAGGTGAAAAATATATTGACCAATATACCGCCCACTTTTATTAAGGCATATTTGCGGGGCCTTTCTTCCAACCTCAGCTTTGCAAATGGAATGGTTCCTAAGGCATCAAAAGCAATTATAAAAATACTCAGGTAAGCAATTTCAGGCACATCTTGCAGCCCTACAATTGCTGCGAAAGAATCCCTTGCGAGCCAGAGCAAAATAGTTAAAAAAATCGTGGAGCCGATAAGGGAAAGAGCGGCGGTGTTGTAAAGTGAATTTCTATATTCAGCCCTGGATGAAAACCGGAAGTAAGTAGTTTCAAAACCGTAAGTGAAAATTACATTCAGTAATGGAATTGCTGCATAGATCAATCCCATTTTTCCGTAATCGCTGGTCTTGGCAAGTGTGTAGGTAAGGTAGGGCGTTAACAGGTAATTGATAAATCTTGCAGCAATGGAACTTACGCCATACCACATTGTTTGTCCTGCTAATTTTTTTATGCTGCTCAAAAAAGATGGGTTTAAAGAGGGGCAAATTTAATTCTTAAAGCCTTTAAAATTAAAATATCACTTATTTATTGCCCGACTGATTCGGCCACGCGGGGTTGTTTATTGCACTTGCATTTCATACTTATTCTTTTAATCCAAAAAATCAGTAATTTTTTTTCTTCCTGTTTTTATAATTCCTTTTTCTTTTTTCACTTTTATCCTTTTCTCTTTTGATGCTTTCGTGGGCTTGGTAGGTTTTCGTTTTTTTCGTTTTATCAAAGCATTGTTCAAAAGAAGATGAAGTTTTACAATTACTTCTTCTTTATTTCCCAACTGCGTTCTTTCTGTTTGGCTTTTTACGATCAGATTTCCATCTTTAGTAATCTTATTGGCCAGCTTATCAAGAATCATTTCTTTTTGCCTGTCAGAAAGAATTTCTGAAGAAGCCACATGAAAGGAGCCTTCGACCATTGTTTCGACTTTGTTCACATTCTGGCCGCCCTTTCCACCGCTTCTGGCAGTCTTAAATTGCATTTCGCTTACAACATTTATCATGGGATAAAAATACGAAAATTAGCCTCCTTCTACCGTGTTGCAATTACCTTACAATAAATTCGTAATTTGTAGCGGTTATTTTTCTAATACAGAAAAAAAAATCATTTTTGCATATAACCATCAGTAAATGAAGTTAAAAGATATATACTCCACCTTATGTAAAAGAAAAGAAAACGGCAAAAAATCTTTTGGCGTTTTGATCGATCCGGATAAAGTAAATCAGGGAAAACTGGAAAATCTTATCCAGCTTGCCGTGGCCGCAAAAGTTGATTATTTTTTAGTGGGAGGCAGCCTCGTAATTTCAAATTACCTGGATGAATGCGTTCAATTTATTAAACAAAACTGTTCCATTCCTGTTCTGCTTTTTCCCGGAAGTTCTGCACAGGTCACCAAATATGCGGATGCATTGCTCTATCTTTCTTTAATCAGCGGAAGAAACCCTGAATTATTGATTGGGCAGCATGTGGTTAGCGCTCCTGCCATAAAAATGAGCGGCCTTGAAATAATGAGTACCGGTTATATGGTGATTGATGGCGGCGCTCCGACAACGGTTTCTTATATTTCCAATGCGGCCCCGTTGCCAGCCGACAAAAATGAAATTGCCATGTGTACTGCAATGGCCGGGGAAATGCTTGGGATGAAATTAATCTATATGGATGCTGGAAGTGGTGCTAAAAAGGCAATCACAGAAAGTATGATTGAGCAGGTTGCAAAAAATATTGAAGTTCCGTTGATAATAGGAGGCGGAATTACCGACCCTGAAAAAGCTTACCTGAATTGCAAAGCAGGCGCAGACATGATTATTGTTGGAAACGCAATCGAAAAAGATGAATCGCTTATCAGGGAAATGGCTTCTGCGGTGCATTCTGTACCTGCGAAAATTGTAGGATAAACAACGAGGGTCTTTATTAAATAAAATGATCACTTTTACTTCGAAGTCTTATTTATTTTTGTAAATTAATTTACAATACTTGTAAATTTAAAGAGTAACTTTACCACATGCTTGTTGAGTTTAGCACATTGGAGTTAGAACAACTTTATTTAGTTCCAATCGATTTAATGAAAGGCAAATTACCCTTTCATTAAAATTTAATTCAACGGTATAAAAACAGGATAATTCTTTTAGAATCAATTGAAAAAATAAGAGATTTATATTCTTTTAAATCCATGCATTTTGAAAAATTGAAAGATGAAAGATCGCATCAATCTTCGATACGATTAAATGAACAATATCGTTTAATCATTCAACAGAAAAATGAAAAAGTTTTAAAAATATTAATTATATAAATTTCCAAACATTATGAATAATCTCAATTATCCTCCCCATTTATATCATCCTGGTAAATTGATAAAGGAAGAGATCGAATTCCGGAACATTTCTCAAAAGGAATTATCGAAGTTGACAGGAATTGCACCTAACGTTATTAGTGAAGTTCTGAAGGGTAAAAGAAATTGTACGCCTCAATTCGCTTTAAAATTAGAGGAGGCTTTAAAACTCGACGCAAAAGTATTATTGCGTTTGCAAATGAATTATGATATGGCCTCCACAAAAATTAAAACGATCAAAAAGATAAATAGTCTTTCAATTATTACAGAAAAGAAAAAGAAAAATCTTGTAAGCGCATTGG
>JBIQMJ010000116.1:0-4340 GCA_044463445.1 Segetibacter koreensis | reverse complement strand
TTTTTCAATCTCTTTTTTCCACCCTCGACGGCGTATCTGTTCCACTCACAATTGTTTTACTGCTCAATGCAATGGCTTTTATTATTTCCGCCATGTTGTTCATATCCAAAGTTCTTATTTCATCGCTTTGCTTATGATAATTGGGTTCGTTATCCATTTTGGAAGTAGAAATCGTATGTGCAGGAACACCAAGCGCAGCAAGGGTTGCATTGTCTGAACGATAAAATAAATTTTGTTTGGGATAAGGATCCGGCTCAAAATGAAAATTAGTTCCTTCCAGATTTGATTGCAATATTTTTCCAAAATCCGATTTTTCATAACCGGTAATGTAGGCACTGTTATTGCCCCATTTGCTGTCGGTTCCAATCATTTCAATGTTGAACATGGCCACCGCTTTTTCAGGATCAATTTGTTTTGAAAAATATTGTGAACCAAAACCGCCGATTTCTTCTGCGGTAAAGGTTACAAAAATCAGCGTGCGCTCATTGTTATTTAATTTGCTGAAATAATTTGCCAGCATAATAACGGCGGTAGTTCCCGCTGCATCGTCGTTTGCGCCGTTATAAATTGAATCGCCACTGGCATCCGGTTTGCCAATTCCAAGATGATCGTAATGCGCAGAAAAAACTACATACTCCTCTTTTTTGGATTTTCCCGGTAACACACCGACAACATTTGACAGGGAAGAAATGGTGATTTTATTTTTGATTTCAAAATGATACGTCGTTGGATTTTCATTGGTCAAAACAAAAACAACCGGCGCCTTGTCATCAAAACTTTCCCTGTTAAATCTTTTCAATCGTTGAAAATTATTTGCATGAGATGTATCCACCAACACCAAATATTTTTGATGGCTTTTCAGTAAACCAAAAGCTTCTCTGAAAAAGTTGGAAGTATCCCTGATTATTACTTTTATGAAGCCGGAATTTTCATCAAAATCCAAATCAGCATCTGTGGTTACCGCTATAATATTACCTGCATCTACCGCATTCCCATTTATATTTCCAGAGGCAGAAACTATGGTCGTTTTTTTCATTGAAAAGGGTTGCTTGTAACTGGTTAATCCATCAAAATATTTCAACCCGGATTTTTTGAATTCATCAGCGATAAAATCAGCAGCTTTATCTATCGAAGGAGTAAAAGTTCTTCTTCCCAGCATACTATCTGAGGCAAGAACATTTTCAATCCGGGAAACTTCACTGGCGTTAATGATCTTATTAATATTTTGGGAAAAACAAATGACGCTGATAAAGCATGCAGTCAGCAAAGCAAACAAAGATTTCAATGTTTATAATTTAAGAGGTACAATAAAATTTCAGGAATTTCCAGTGAACAAATTTATAAGTTGATTTTTGATTCCGGTTTAAAAACCTGGTTAGGAACCGGCACAGCACCAGGAATTTTAATCAGGTTGAATCCATGATTGGTGGCTTTATGACAATCATTGCAGGTAGCAGTTAACACAGTAAAACTGCTCTCGAATTTAGCTTCACTTTTCTCTTTGATAGCATTGGAAAGAGTATCCATCGCCGGTATGATCATTTCCAGTGATTTTACTTCCGGGCGGTCTGAGCAGTATTTAGGAATATCATCTAATGCTTCCTGAATTTCTCCTATTTCAAAATCCGCGAGTTTCCAGTTTTGGTCTTTTCCCGCAAACCAAAGTTTTGCGTGATGCACCTGTATCTCCGACATAAATTCTCCCAAACCTGGTTTGTAGGTATTCTTAACTGCAATTTGCAAACTATCCACTTTTTGTTGCAGCGCCTTTGTGCTGGATGAAGCATGATCGCATGAAAAAAGGGACAGAGTGAGTAAGAAAATCAGAACTTTTTTCATGAGAAATTATTTTTAGTTGAAGAATGATATTTAAAAAACCTTATCCATGTCAGCAACATCAAAGTTCTCATAATAATTTAATAATAAAATAATTCAATAATCAATTTACAAACTCATCATTTCCTTAAACTTCACCGCCTGCCTGCGGCTTACTTCAATTTTCTCACCACCGGCCAGGTCCAATAAAAGCCCGCCGTTAAAATAAGGCTCAATTTTTTGTATTAGCCTCAGGTTAATAATGTGCTTGCGGTTGGCCCGAAAAAAAACTTTTTCATCCAGCCTTTCTTCCAATGCATTTAGTGATTTTAAAATAAGAGGTTTGTTGGTTCCAAAAAAAACCTTTGCATAATTGCCCACACTTTCAAAGAGCCGTACTTCTGAAAGCTTAACGAACCAGCACCGCTCGCCATCTTTTACAAATACCTGGTCATTTTCACTTAAAATGCCGCGATTGTTGTAAGAACTTATTTCTTCTTCATTTTTCTGCCTGACTTTCAAAAGGGCTTCAGCGAGACGCTGAGGTTCCACCGGTTTCATCAGGTAATCCAAAGCATTTACTTCAAACGCTTTCAGAGCATATTCATCATACGCGGTTACAAAAATCACATGAGGGGCCTTATCTAACTGGCTTAGTAAATCGAAACCGGTTTTTCCGGGCATTTGTATATCCAAAAAGATAAGGTCAGGATTTAACGTTTCAATTTTTTCAATGCCTTCAGCCGCATTAGCAGCCTCTCCCACTATTTCCACATCAGAAAATTCGCTCAACATTCTTCTTAATTCGTTTCTTGCAAGACGTTCATCGTCTATCAAAATAACTTTCAACATAATTCATTTTTTGATTCAAAATTTGTTTTCATATTTCCCTGAAAGAGGAATTTACATTATTTGTTTGCCTGCTGCCCTTTCAGAATTTATCAATTCAAATCAATAATCAGCCGGCATCACAATTTTGGACTGGACTTTAGCGTCCTCAATTTCTTCCACTTTAAAATAAGCGTTCCCATTGCATAAAAATTTTAACCTGTCTCGAGTGCTTTTAAAGCCAAAACCCTCTTCTTTTTTCATCTCAAGATTTCCGGAATTCTGAACGATCAATTCAAAATTCTTATCATTAAATCGTGAAATAATGCGGATCATTCCCCCATGAATTCTTTTACTGATGCCATGCTTTATCGCATTTTCAACAAGCGTCTGCAACATCATTGGAGGGATTTGCTGCTCCAGTGTGTCTTCATCAATTTCCATTTCTACTTTGAGCCTTTCTTCAAACCGCATTTGTTCCAATGCCAGGTAATCCTTTACAATATCCAATTCTTTATGCAAGGGAACTGTTTCCAGTTTTTCTACCTGCAGGCTGCTTCGCAAAATATTGGAAAGTTCAGTTATGGCAGTTCTTGCGCGTTTAGGATTTTCTTCTACCAATGCCCTGATGCTGTTTAATGAATTAAAAATAAAATGCGGATTGATGTGTGATTTTATTGTTTTCAATTCCAGTTCCTTCACCGTTTTTTCAAGGCTCAGCCTGCCCACTTCGTCTTTCCGGTTTCTTTCCAAATAATGCCATACCATGTAAAGCAGCAGCCAGAGCGCGATCAGGATAAAAGTAAAAATGATGTCCCACCAAAAACGGCCTTTATGTTGCTCTTCATATTGCCATGTGCCATTGGTATCCCTGTACCAGCCGGTAGATCTTTTTATATTCTGAACAGATGAATAATTGGCAGAATCTTTAGGATCACTCTTTTGGGCCAGGTAATAACGGGTTCCTGCAAGGCCAAGTTCTTTTTCTTTGGATTTGGCTTCTTTCAGGTTTTCATTTTTTTCATATTGCACCAGTGAATATCCGGAAATAACAGCGGTGGTTTTTGCTCCATAATAGGCCAGCAAGCCGGTGAGCATTACCCCCATCACAAAAAGGATAATTACTTTTTCGGTTGGAAATTTAATCCAGCCTATTTTTTTTAAGATAAACCTAAGCAAATGAGTAGAAGCTATGTACCAAAAAAACTGTATGAGAAGAATTGCAAAAAGCAAAGTCTTTCTTTCGCCGGCAGTCCAATAATAATCATGCAAAAAGAAATAAAAAAAAGAAAGGTTAAGCAATGTCCAGCCACCCCAGCCTAAAATCTGACAAATCCAATATCGAACCGTTGTTTTATGCATCGTACAAAATTATTTAATTATAGAGGCAACGCGGAGTCGGACTTGATTAGTGGTGAAAAGCAATGCTTGAAAGGTGTTATGGTTTAGTCAATACATCTGCTCCATCATTTTTACTTTAAAAACTTTAGTTTTACAAGGTAGAAAAATTTTTTAATGCAAAACCAAAATTTAAATAAAGAAAAAGAAGTACTAACCCCTGCTGAAAAAGAATTTGAAAATAATATCCGCCCGGCGGTTATTGACGAGTTTAGCGGGCAGGCGCAGATCATCGAAAATTTACGAATTTTTATAAAGGCCGCCCGGCAGCGAGAAGAATCGCTTGATCATATTTTATT
>JBIQMJ010000115.1:0-12367 GCA_044463445.1 Segetibacter koreensis | reverse complement strand
CCTGAAAATTACATTTTTACTCCCGGACAGGCCACAGACATTGTGATCAATTTACCCGAATGGAAAAATGAAAGACGGTCATTTACTTTCACTTGTCTTAACGACTGGGACCATCTTGAATTTACTATTAAAATTTATGACGATCACGAAGGGGTTACTCATAAATTAGGTACATTGCATGTGAACGATGAATTGATATTACATGATGTCTGGGGCGCGATAGAATATAAAGGCGAAGGTGTTTTTATTGCAGGAGGGGCTGGAGTTACACCATTTATTGCAATTTTCCGGCAATTATATAAGGACAAAAAAATCGGAAATAATAAATTGTTGTTTTCTAATAGAACTACAAAAGACATTATCCTTGAAGAGGAATTTACCCAAATGCTGGGCGATAATTTCATCAATACCATTACCGAAGAAAAAACAGGAAAATTTGATCACCACATCATAGATGAAAATTATTTAAAAGAGAAAATTAAAAATTTTGATCAATACTTTTATATCTGCGGCCCTGATCCTATGATTGAAAGCATTAAAGAAAAATTGCTGAAATTAGGGGTGAATGAGGACAAAATAGTTGTTGAGCAATTTTAAAGTAAAAAATCTCAATAAATATGGGTCTACTGTGAGCAAAGGCTATTTGTTTAAAATCTATGAGTAAAAATCATGCCTGGTACACGAGAGCAAAAAAGACTAAAGGAAAATTATTCGAAAAATAAAAAGTGGCTGAAGTGGGGACCCTATTTATCTGAAAGGCAATGGGGAACTGTGAGAGAGGATTATAGCGCAAACGGAGATGCCTGGAATTATATTACGCATGACATGGCCCGTTCAAAAGCTTACCGCTGGGGCGAAGATGGGATCGCTGGAATTTCTGATGAAAAGCAAAGAATATGTTTTGCCATGGCTTTGTGGAATGGGAAAGATGAAATTTTAAAAGAGCGTTTATTCGGGCTTACGCCTGCTTATGGAAATCATGGTGAAGATGTAAAGGAATTGTATTATTATTTGGATAATACGCCCACTCACTCTTACATGAAATATTTGTATAAATATCCCCAGTCTGCTTTTCCTTATCATGAACTGGAACAGAAAAATAAGATCCGAAGCAAGTATGAAGATGAGTACGAAATCAATGAAACCGGCGTATTCAACGATGGCCGTTATTTTGATGTTTTTATAGAATATGCAAAAAATAAGGAAGAAGATATGTGCATTAAAATCTCGGTGCACAACAGGTCGCAGCAAAAAGCGCCCATTACAGTATTACCTACTTTATGGATGAGGAATTTGTGGTCTTACGGACTAATAAAAGAAAAGCCCGTCATAGAATTGGCAGAATCCGGAAAAGTACAAATCAGTGATGTCAAAATAGGTGAATATTCCTTTTATTTTCAAAATACGGAAAAGATTTTATTTACAGAAAATGAAACGAATACTCAACGGTTATACCATATTCCTAATAAAGGCCCTTATGTAAAAGATGCATTTCATGAAGCGATTATCAGCAATAATTATCAAATATTCGATGATAAAAAAAGCGGGACCAAATGTGCACCATTCTACTATTTTGACGTGGAGGCACAGGCTTCAGTTACCATTAAATTGCGATTAAGTAAGGAACAATTAGAGAATCCGCTTGACAAAAATTTTGATGAAATATTTGCCCGGCGTTTGGCGGAAGCTGATGAATTTTATGGCCAATTAATTAATTGCCAGGATGAAGATTTAAAAAATATTCAACGGCAGGCATATGCGGGAATGTTGTGGAATAAACAATTTTATTACATTGATATTCCCGATTGGCTCAAGGGCGATCCCGGCCAGCCATCCCCGCCCGAACAAAGAAAATATGGGCGAAACAGCGAATGGCAAACATTAAATAATGAAGACATTATTTCCATGCCCGACAAATGGGAATACCCGTGGTACGCGGCCTGGGATCTTCCTTTTCATTGTATCCCTTTTGCTTACCTGGATGCCCAATTTGCCAAAGAACAATTGATATTATTGCTGAGAGAATGGTATATGAATCCTTACGGTCAGTTGCCCGCTTATGAATGGTCGTTCAGTGATGTCAATCCGCCGGTACATGCGTGGGCCTGCATGCAGGTGTATAAAATGGATAAAGCAAGAACTGACATTGGTGATACTTTATTTTTAGAAAGAACTTTCCAAAAGCTGCTCATCAATTTTACCTGGTGGGTAAACCGTAAAGACAGATTGAACAACAATGTGTTTGAAGGAGGTTTTTTAGGACTTGATAATATTGGCGTATTTGACAGGAACACCGCGCCTGCAGGTGGAAATTTAGAACAGGCTGATGGTACAGCATGGATGGGGATGTATTGTTTGGATATGCTGGAAATAGCGCTGGAACTGGCACAAACGAATAAAGCCTACGAAGACCTTGCAACAAAATTCTTTGAACATTTTACTTACATAGCAAGTTCTATCAATCATATCAGGGAAGATTTTAAAGGAGCATGGGATGAAGAAGAAGGTTTTTTTTATGATGTATTAAAAATGCCTGATAGAAGTTTTATACCTGTTAAAGTGCGCTCTCTTGTTGGCCTCACTTCGTTATTTGCCGTGCATGTCATTGATAAATCCTTGTTGAAAAAATTGCCTGAGTTCCATCGTCGGCTGAAATGGTTTGTAAAATACCAGCAAAAAAATGACCAATACCAGGTGATAGAAGACATTGGTAAAAAAAATAAAATATTGCTTTCCTTAGCGCCTCATAAAAGATTGAAAAAGATATTAAGCGCATTGCTTGATGAGAATGAATTTTTATCGCCTGTTGGAATTCGTTCACTCTCAAAAATTCATGAAAAGCCTTACAGTATTAACATCGGAGGCAAAGAATTCGGATTGGATTACCAACCAGGTGATTCTACTTCTTCACTCTTTGGTGGAAACTCTAACTGGCGCGGGCCGGTATGGATGCCGATGAACTACCTGCTGATAGTGGCACTGGAAAAATATTATCAATATTTTGAAAAAGAATTACAGGTAGAACTTCCTTCCCATTCCGGGAATACGACTGATCTGAAAACGGTAACCGAAGAATTACGCAAGCGCCTCGCGGGAATATTTACAAAGGATAACGAAGAGAAAAGGAAAGTAAACGGACAAATAAACCTGTTTAATAATGATACTTTTTTCAAAGACCTGGTTTTGTTTTATGAATGTTTCCATGGCGATAATGGGAAGGGAATAGGCGCCTCACATCAGACAGGATGGACGGGTATTATTGCAGAAATAATGAGATGTAGGGATAAGAAATAAAAACTGATTTTAAGAGGTGAAAAATTCGAACCTCTTTGCCAAAGACATTGCCTTTGTGAATATAAACTGACTGATATTAGAAAAAAGATGGTTTATTAAAATAATAACATTTAAGGGTTTATTTTACCCCTCCTTTCGGATATATTTGCGCCTAAAATTTTATCTGATTCAAATGCCTGGCCGCCGACATAACTTTTTCAAACACAGGATGCTTGCTATTTTTTTTCTGTTTCTTAATGCGGTTTGCACCGCATTGCCGGTTGTCAATAATAATGCGGGCGATCATCGGCAATCCATTTCCTTACTGACAGGGCATGAAGGAGCTTCTGAAACTGAAGAAAATGAGTTGCCTCGTTCTTCTTTTACCAACCAGCACGTACAAAACCAGATTATTTTAAAAGATCGCAATTGTACGCGTGATTTTTATGAAAAGGTTCCGAAGCTTTTTGTTCAGAAAGGGTTACATTCTTTCATAACTGCTTCTCATCTATTGCCCGTCCCGGGATATTATACTTTTCTTTTTCTCTGCACTTTATTTTGATTTCATTTTTTAGAAGGCCAAAGGCATACCAACTTTCAGAATGATCCGCCGGCATTCCTGTTTTAAGAAATGAATCACAGGCGATCCGGTACCTGACCTGCTTTCTAACAATCTCTTAATATTTCATTCAAAAATAATTTGATAATAAACAAATAATATGGAAACTATAATTGAATTTTTAAATAACCTGATCGATCCCGGATGGATCGTTCAGCATGGCGGTTTATACTTTGTGGCACTGATCGTCTTTATTGAGACCGGGCTGTTTTTCGGTTTTTTTCTGCCGGGCGACTCTTTGTTGTTTATCGCTGGTATGATCATTGCAAATACCCTTTCACCCTTTGCTGTCCCGGTTATTAACCTGGTTTATTGGATTGGATTGATCACATTGGCCGGCGTATTGGGGAATTTCGCAGGCTATTGGTTTGGAAAAAAATCTGACCGTTTTCTTTTCAGGAAAGACAGGTGGCTGTTCAAAAGGAAATATCTCGTTCAGGCGGAAGAATTTTACGCAAAAAAAGGCGGCGGAGCTATTATTATTGCCCGCTTTCTTCCCATTATCCGTACGTTTGCGCCAATTGTGGCAGGCATGGTGGGAATGAAACCTTCTAAATTTTCACTTTATAATGTTCTCGGCAGTTTTTTGTGGGTGGTTACGATTGTGACAGCCGGATTTTTATTAGGGGAAAATGCCTGGGCAAAAGAACATTTGGAAAAGATCATCCTGGGGATTGTTTTGCTTACCACCGCGCCGGTTTTACTCAAATTGTTATTTAGAAGAAAGAGAACCAATTTGCAAACGCCTTCTGTTTTTAATGTAACTACAAAAGGAAGAAAACAGGAACTGCCAATTATTAAATAATTTTTAAAAACAGGGCAATGGAATTATTTTTTCCTGACTTCGCTAATCCTGCCATTTGGATAAGTCTGCTCACGCTTACTTTTTTGGAAATTGTATTAGGAATAGATAATATTATTTTCATTTCAATTGTATCAGCTAAATTACCGCAAAACCGGCAGCGTGCGGCGCGAAACATCGGATTAATTTTAGCCATGCTGTTTCGTGTGGGGCTTTTATTGTCCATTAACTGGATCATTAGTTTTAAAGAACCTATAATAACCATTCCACCCATGAAAGGTTTCCCGGAGGAGCCGTTGGGCTTGAGTATTAAAGACCTGATACTAATGGCCGGAGGTATTTTCCTGATCTTAAAAAGTACCCTTGAAATTCACCACAAGCTCAATCATAGCGATGAAACAGCCGCTAACAAGAAAAGCAAAAAATTGAGTTTTGGAAATATGATTTTTCAAATAGTATTGGTGGATGCTGTATTTTCTTTCGATTCAATATTAACCGCTGTGGGGCTCGTAGATAATGTAATGATAATGATAATTGCAGTGGTTATTTCAATTATCATCATGATGCTTTTTGCCGGGCCGGTCACTAAAATTATCAATAGCCATCCTACTCTTCAAATGTTAGCCCTCTCTTTTTTGGTGGTAATTGGAGTAGTGCTGATAGCAGGCGGACTGCACCAGGAAGTAAGCAAGAGCATTATTTATTCCTGCCTTGGTTTCTCCCTGGGAGTAGAATTACTGAATATCCGGCTTCGAAAAAAAAGCAAGGGAGATTAAGCAAACGAATTTTGTGTGAATGAGGATGAAATAGAAATTTCTCTTATTTATCCTTTTACTGTAATTTCTGATAAGATTGGGTCACACAAGGATTTTTTGTTTGTCCAATCTATGGGCGTATTACTTTCCGATCTCAATTAATACTGTCTCCTCTTTACCTAACGGATTTATGAATTTTGTATTGGCATATTTGTTGGATCGATAGTCACTAAGCCTGATTCCTTTGCCGGAATTGAGATTCAGAAGACTGGATGCCGATTGTAAAAATTTAAATAATAATACCAATGAGTAAAAAATCCTTAATGAAAATAATAGATGATCAGCAGTGGCTGGACAATGCCGGTGAAGCCATACAGCCAGTAATTTTGAATACCTTTAAAGCAGGAGGAAAAACAGGCAGGGATATTAAAAATTTTTTGCAAGGAAAATGGCTGGGCCATGCGCTTCATCCAATGGTTACTGATGTCCCGATTGGCGCATGGACTACTGCAGTGCTTTTAGATACAATGGAATTATGTGGCAGTGAACGTTATAAAGCTGGCGCAGATGCAGCGGTTACCATTGGCCTGGCAGGAGCAGCAGGTGCGGCTGCTACCGGATTAACAGACTGGACGGGCACCAGTCAGTCAGAACGAAAAGCGGGGCTGGCACATGCGATATTAAATATTGGCGCAACCGCTCTTTTTCTAACTTCGGCTATTTTGAGAAGAAGAGAAAAATCGCGTAAGACTGCCCTTTCACTTTCAATGCTGGGTTATTGCATCACCACCGTTTCGGCTTATGTGGGTGGCAACCTGGTATATAATCAGCAGATGGGCGTGAATCATACGGCGTCGCCCGAAGGATTTCCAAACGATTTTGTAGCAGTTGGTTCAGAAGATGAATTGGATGAAAATGAAATGAAATGTGTTCGTGCGGGCAAAATAAATGTCTTACTGGCCAGGCAAAACAATGAACTATTTGCCATTGCGCATACCTGTAGCCACATGGGTGGCCCGCTTTCGGAAGGAGAATTATTGGAAAATTGCGAAGTGCGTTGCCCCTGGCATGGTTCTGTTTTTTCTTTAAAGGATGGGAGCGTAGTCGACGGCCCTGCAACACAGCCTCAGCCTGAATTTGACGTTCGAACCCGTAATGGAAAGATTGAAGTAAGGCTAAGGCCGAATGAATCACGGAGCTTCATTCCCCAGGAATCTTAAAATTTATTAGAACGGGAAAAACCATAAATAAATTCCAGTAACAATAAAAAATGTATTATTCCAATAAAAAATCAAAAATCAGAAAGCGCTAAGCAGAAAATAGAACAACATAAAAAATCTACTGATACATCAAAAGTGAAGGAGCAAGAATCAAAAAAGTCTCATAAAAATATTCAAAAGACAGGAACTAAATATGACGACCGGAATGATCCGACTGGCAACACACATTTAAGTGATAAATCGTAACTAATTTGATTTGAAATAAAAAATCGAAAATTTATTCGTCTACTGGTTTGGAAATCTTTTAATTCCCTCTTGCCGCTTAAATGCGCCTGCTGATCTTACCTGTTTCTTTTCATTAGATAAAAACTTTCCTTTTAAAAAATATTCCTTGCCCTGAAGCAGAATCATTACCTTTTCACTGCCAAACTTATTTTCTACATTTTATTTTGTTATGAAAGATATTACTATTGACGATTTGAAAATTGTTACAGAGTTTCAACACGTCCCGGATGATCAAATACAATGGTTGATAGACCAGGGTGAATCAATAGAACTGGAAAAGGAAGAGTTGTTGTTTGAAGCGGGCGAACCGGTTGTTACCTGTTACATTTTATTGGAAGGCAAGATGAGAATTTGTTCTGTGCAATCCGGCAATCAAAAAGAGTTGCGGATTCTTGATCCGGGGCAGGTTACCGGGTATCTTCCTTATTCAAGAGCCACTATCACACCTGCATTTTGCGAAGCGGTCAAAAAATCCCGGGTATATAAGTGTTCAAAAGAAAATTTGAAAAAAGGTTTTGGAACGCATTACGAATTGATTGAAGCAATGGTGCACATGATGCTGAATCGTGTGCGCGAATTCACTTCCATCCAGCAGCAGAATGAAAAAATGTTTGCCCTGGGTAAGCTTTCCGCCGGTCTTGCACATGAATTGAACAATCCTGCCGCTGCTATATCCCGCGCTGCTGCGTTGTTGCAAGCGCAGGTGGACCAATTGCCGCATTTATTTGAGTCTATTGCGAATCTTCGGATCGAGCCTCAAAAAGTGGACAAGATCGGCCGGCTGATTATAGATAAAATAAAAACCGAACCTCCTGTATTGACCATGATGCAAAAATCAAACCTTGAAGATGAACTCAATGAATGGCTTGATGATAATGATCTTAAAGATACTGACCCGGAAGGATTGGTAGAGCGTGGTTTTACTACAAATGAACTTGATGTATTTAAAGATTGTTCCACGCCTGAACATCTTCCGGTATTGCTGGAATGGGTAAGCAATTATTTGGTAACTCATAAAATGGCCGAAGACATCCGTACTTCTTCAGAGCGTATCTCTACGCTGGTAGGCGCTGTAAAAAAATTTACATTTATGGATAAGAATGCTGACCGGCAATTGACGGAGATACATTCCGGGATCCGCAATACCTTAACGATGATGAATTATAAATTACGGAAAGGGAATATTACGGTAATTGAAAATTATGATAAGGCTCTTCCGGAAATAAAAGCTTTTCCCGGCGAGTTGAACCAGGTCTGGACCAATATTATTGATAATGCCATCGATGCAATGGAAATAAATGGCAAAGGCAATCTTACCATAACTACTCAACATGACGACCGGTTCGCGAAAATATTAATTAGAGATGATGGCCCCGGCATCCCGGAAGATATAAAACGAAATATCTTTGCACCGTTTTTCACCACCAAAGAAATGGGCAAAGGTTCAGGACTAGGCCTTGATGTGGTGAGCCGGATCATGATACAACACAATGGCGAAGTAAAAGTAAAATCAGAACCGGGCTCAACCGAATTTGAAATTTGTCTTCCATTTTAATGGAGAAAAATGAACTAACATGGATCAATCAATCATATTTGTAATAGACGATGATGTGCAGGTGCTTCGCGCCATCACCAGGGATTTAAAAAATAAATACAGGCAGGATTACCGTGTACTCAGCACTTCATCAGCAAAAGAAGCATTGGATAGTTTGCTCGAATTAAAAAACAGGGGCGAATCAGTAGCGATGTTTATTTCCGACCAGAGAATGCCTGAGATGGAAGGCGTTGATTTTTTATTGCAGGCAATGGAGTTTTATGATGATGCAAAAAAAGTGCTGCTCACGGCTTATTCCGATACCGATGCCGCCATCAAAGCGATCAATAATGTAAGACTGGATTATTATTTAACCAAACCATGGGATCCTCCGGAAGAAAGATTGTATCCCGTTATTAATGATCTTTTGGATGATTGGCAAAATAATTTTCGTCCTGATTTTAAAGGCATCAAATTAGCAGGCTACCAGTTTTCACCAAAGAGCCACGAGATAAAAGAATTTTTATCAGGCAATCTGATTCCCTATCAATGGCTGGATGCAACAGATAATGACGCTCAACAATTATTGGAATTAAATAACCTGGAAACAAAAGATATGCCGATATTATTTTTTGAAGATGGAACCATATTAAAAAATCCACACATTATTGATTTAGCAAAATGCATTGGCTTAAATCCTGAAGTAAAAAATGAGATATATGACGTGGTGATTATTGGTGCAGGCCCGGCAGGATTGGCCGCTTCGGTGTATGGTTCTTCAGAAGGTCTGAAAACGTTATTGATAGAAAGAAGAGCGCCGGGCGGACAAGCTGGAACCAGTTCACGCATTGAAAATTATTTAGGTTTCCCAACAGGGTTAAGCGGCGCGGATCTTACGCGCCGGGCTGTTACCCAGTCTGTAAGGTTTGGAACGGATTTCCTTTCGCCACAATCTGTGAAAGGAATAGAGGTGCAGAATAATTATAAGAAAATTGTTTTAGACGATGATAAAGAAATTATGGCCAAAGCCATTGTAATTACTACAGGGGTTGATTACCGGCAATTAACAACGCCCGGCGTAGCAAAGTTCAAGGGTGCAGGAATTTATTATGGCGCTGCTAATACAGAAGCATCAGCCTGCAAAGACAAAGCTGTTTTTATTGTTGGAGGTGGAAATTCGGCTGGCCAGGCGGCCATGTATTTATCAAAATTTGCCAGGCAGGTAAATATTCTGATCCGGAAAGACAATCTTTCTTTTACCATGTCGTCTTATCTGATCGACCAGATAAAAGGTACAAAAAACATTTCTGTTTGTACTTCGTGCGAAGTAGTAGAAGCCAAAGGAAATGAAAGTTTGGAGCAATTAGTCATTAAAAATATTAAGAAAGACGAAGTGTTTACTGCAGATGCAGCAGCATTATACATTTTCATTGGAGCGAAACCTTTTACTGAATGGCTAAAGGATGAAATCATTATCAACGATAAAGGTTTTATAGAAACAGGAAGAGACCTTCAGCACTATGACCAATTCAAAAAAATATGGAAACTGGATCGCGATCCTTATTTACTGGAAACAAGTTGTGCCGGCATTTTTGCCGCAGGCGATGTGCGCGCCGGGGCAATGAATCGCGTAGCTTCCGCTGTGGGCGAAGGTTCTATGGCGATAAGTTTTGTACATAAATATCTTGCGGAAATATAATTGCACGCGTTACCACTGCTAAAAACCCAATTAAAGGAAAATAAAAATTGTTCTTATTTATTCGTTTACCCCAAACCCGGGTTTACAAAAGTTTTCAATCGTTTTTATTATTGGAATACTCATAATTTAAAGCCTGAGATTCATTGGCTTTTTTAAAGTGATGTCTTTCTGTTCAAATGACTGAAATAAATTTACATTCTCTGCATTCTTAATATAAATGCAAGGAACGTTGGGTTGCTTTGGAACAGTTACAAAACGGAAGTCAGCATTTCTTACATTGTCCAGTAAGAACGCAGGGCGCTGGTCGCCACTCAAAAGATGAAGGTTTATATTTTGTAGCTGAATGCCATTTACATTACGGATAAAAAAACCATAAGAAGGTAATATGCCAAATCTCCCCGGCTCAGGATATTCTTTTTCCAAACCGGGCACCTCTCTTTCCGACTGTTCTTTGGTACCTCCTCCTTTATAATAAATATTGATATCATGCAAGAATACATCTTCAATATTATGACCAGGAATGCCGCTGATAATTACGCCCGTTTTAGCATCTACATTCCATGCGACGATGTTGCTGATAATCACTCTGTGCAGGGAGCCAACCGGTGTGCCTTCAGGGCCGCGCATCCGCGCACCCAACCTCAAAAAAATAGGTGCATTTACAATATCGCGCATGGTAATATTGTTGATTGTAATATCCTCAAGCTGGGCGCCATCCACAGTTTCCAAAGCCAATCCTCCACAATAATCAAATACGCAATTAGAAATGGTGATATTCTGAAATCCTCCGTTGGATTCGGTTCCCATTTTAATACGGCCTGTAGGTCTTTTATTATCATTTCGTTTATAAGTGGCATCTAAAAAACTACCTTCTTCAAAACCGCTTACTTCACAATTGGTGATGGTTACATTTTTTGTTGATCTTGCGAAACCGAGGCCGTAGCTGCTTTTTAAAACGATTCCATCGTCGTTGGGCGAATTAATGCTGCAATTGGAAATCTTTACGTCCTGGCAACAGTCGATATCCATTCCGTCGCGGTTGGTATCCATCGTCACATTGTCAATGGTAAGATGATCCACACCTGTTGCCAGCACTGCAAACCATCCTGCGTGCAACATAGTGATATCACGGATTAAAACATTCCTGCATTGATAAAGGCTGATCGATTTATTTGGCCGTTTATCATCTTCGCCTTTGTTATTTCTTTCCAATCCTTTTCCCCAAATCATCCCCTGGCCAATGATCGCAATATCATGAAGATTTTCACCCCATATCAAACTGTTATGCCAATGCCTGTGTCCAAAGTCTTCAAACATATTGTCTATTTTATTTTCCGGGAGATCGTACTCCTCGACGTTTTCAGCAGGGGCAGCAATGATAGTAGCGCCGTTATCAAGATAGAGCGTAATATTATTTTTGAGATGAATGGACCCGCAGAGATAATTTCCGGCGGGGAAAAAAACCGTACCACCTCCGGCTTTAGCCGCTTCATCAATGGCCTTGTTGATGAATTTGGTATCAAGGTCTGTGCCGTTGCCTTTGGCGCCTTCATTTTTTACATTATAAAATGGGCCGGCAATATTTAGACTTTGTGATTTTAAAGAAATAGCAGAAAAGCTTATTGCTAAAAAAAGTGTAAGAATCGGTTTCATTTTTTTATAAATATTTCTGTGAATGGTGAGGAAGCGATTTTTAAAGCTAATTATTCTGAAAAAGAAAATTTAATTTTTTTTTATGGCGAGTATTAGTTTTGGCCGAAACAGTTGAATCAACTGACTTTTGGGAAAAACAATTTTAGGATCAGGAAATGGCGCCTTCTTTTTTTCTGATCAGGAATATTTATTTTTCAGAAAGATTTCGTCAATGCAATGAGAAGGGAAATTAATTAATTTTTTAAAGCTATATAACAGTGAATTTATAAAAAAACGAATGGCTTTGCATAAAAGCCATTCGTTTTTAAAATTTAAGATTAATTATTTTTTTTTATTAAAATCCCCTGCGTACACCATTACTAATTTTGATCTGTCAAAATATTTTTTTAATGCGGTATTCACTTCTTCAATGGTTAAAGCTTTTGTTTTGTCTTCAAATTCAGTAAAATCATCAAGATCTCTTCCATCCTCCATATATGCTAATATTTGAGAAGATAAATAATTATCCAACCCCAATAAAGTTTTGC
>JBIQMJ010000114.1:0-12525 GCA_044463445.1 Segetibacter koreensis | reverse complement strand
GAGCGGTTATTGAAGCACTCAATGCTGCTGAAGGTTGTGTTATAGTTACTGATAAAGAAGAAGTGGTACAACCATTATGATCAGTTACTATTACAGAATAAGTACCTGCTGCTAATCCTGTTTGATCTTCAGCGGTTGCATTTACACCTGTACCTGTCCATGCATAGGTGTAGGGACTAACTCCTCCGGATGTAGTAATATTAATTGCACCCGTAGATCCTCCAAAGCAGGCAACATTTGTCTGTGAAGCCAGGACAACTGCTACCGCAGAGGAAGGCTCGGTGATATTAATACTCTTAGAAATACTGCAACCTTTTGAATCAGTTATAGTCACTGTGTAGGTGCCTGCTTTCAAACCGGTAAGATCCTGGCTGGTTGATTGGCCGGAAGGAACAGTGCCACCATTGCTGGCAGTCCATGAATAGGTATATGGAGAAGTTCCACCTGAAGGTGTCAGGTCAATAGCGCCGGTGTTTCCGCCAAAGCATAATATATTGGTGGGTACCAGGGATCCATTTACACCCGAATTAATTGTTATTGACGGCAGTGTTCCGCATTTCGGATTAATCTTTGATGAATCAAGAGGACACGCGTTTTTTCCTCCTGAGGAGGCATCTGTCCATGCCAGGTATAAATTGGTGATTTTTAAAAAATCTCCACATAAATAGGTAATATCCTTGAAATCAAGATTAGTTATACTATTTGGAGGAAGGGGCCCATTACAACCGCTGATGGGTGTTGAACTCTTTAATAAATTTGTAGCACCATCATATATTTCCAACGTTCCCCAGAACGCAAAAGCGGTCCGGGTTGAACCTGTTGTATTGTTGATAGACAACGTTAATGTTCTCGTTATTGTAGTTCCCGCCAAACAGTCATTACAGGCATTCCCTCCTGTTAGTTTTGCAGAATCTAAGGTAAGATCCTTCGACACGCATGAAGATGCCGGAGGAAAATTTTGTGCTGCCGCCGAGGAAATAAATAGGATTCTCGATAATACCAGCAGCACAAGAGAAAACAATAGTTTTTGTTTTCGATCGACAAAAAGTTTAATTGATTCCATTTTGTGAAGTTTTATTGTAAAGGATTTTGAAACCTTAAAAGATTTCAATTGTTATTTTGGAGGTTAATAACAGGCTTGAATCATATTCTCTCTCATAAATTCCAAAGAAGAAAAAAACTTCTTTGCAGGAGATCTATTACGATCAATAAAGAGTAATCGACCACATTATGAAGATGGAGAAAACGATTCTTCTAAGGATATGAATCACTAATCAAAATAAGTGACATCCTAAGGTTATCCTGAGACTTATTGCAGAGGAAAAATCTTAATTACAGAATTGAATAGAAAATGGCTTTCTATAAATTGGATTATAAACAAAAAAGTGATAACCGAAATTGATATTGGTAAAGAAGAAAAATTTTAATAAGAAATTGGACTAATTAATTTGGCAAAACAAAAATAACAATATTTTAATAAAAAAAAATTTTTTTTATTTATTAAAGCCCCCTAAAACATTGAATTGTTTTTCTTTTAGAAAAACTCAGTTTGTCTTTTTTAATTTATTTAATTTACAGGCACCCTTGCAGCATATACGCTTCCAGATAAACTCTGTGTTTTATAACAACCGGAACTATTATTTTTGTTGATAAAAAATCTCTGAAGACATTAAAGTTACTTTCGGTTCCTATAACCTTATCAGCTATTTTTCTTTTTTCGGTCTTGATAAGATTACCGGAAATCAATCGTCCTTTGTCTAAACACCATGAATTTGTAAATGGAGATTCTTATAATCTTAGTCAGAAGCTTGGAAAGGAAATCAAAAACACCTCCACTTTTGATACGGTGGTTTTCGCTATGGGCAATGCAGTAATTGATCCTCAATTGATGTATTATGCCAAACGGAATATTAAAGAAGTAAACAACAAGGAAGAAGCCATTCAATTTCTCAGAAGCAGAAACTTATCCCGTGGAATTATCTATTATTCTTCCAATCCCCGGAAATCAACATTTGATAAAAGTGAAAAAGTGAATTTGGAAAAATTAAAATAGCTTACACTGAATGTATTTATTCATCAAACCTAATTCCCAGTGCCGTAATTCAGGTTCGTATGAAAAACCTTTCTGCAATCATTTTACTGATCTAAAAAACAATTAAATCATCTCAAAAATGAACAAAAAGAATTGCAACTGATTTGATCATGGAAGCTATTTTAAATACACTCTTTTAAATGGATAAAATTAATATTGGAATAATGTGGAATCAATAACAGCCTTTAATTCCCGCAAAAAACTGATTTCGCAAAATTTCGCGGTAAACGAATAAATACTTATTTTTTTTATTTTTTTATGATACCACCGTTTTCTTTTTAGTAAAAAACAGGTAATCTAAAGAGAATTTGCCAGGGCCCGCACAAATCAAAGCAATAAAGGAAAACAAGTATAAAAAACGCAGTTCCAGCACATTGAAACCATCATGAGCAATAAAAGCATGAAAACAAAAAATTACAATAAAATTAAGTGAAAGGATGAAAGCTGTCACACGGGAAAAAAGTCCGAGAATTAAAAAGATGCTGCAGATGCCTTCTGCAAATGCAGCAAGATGAAAGGACAAATTTGCACCGATGCCAATGGGATCGAAAAACCGGATTTCGTGTCCTCCAAAAATCACTGACAATTTTTCGAAACCGTGGCCATAGATCAATACCATGCAAAAAACGAGACGGAGGATCAGTAAACCAATATTTTTACCTAATTTCCCTTCTGTTGTTAAGATGCTCATAAGTGGACTTTTAAAGAGATACAATAATACTGAAATTAATTGGAATGACTTTCAGATCATTAGGCAATAGGCAATGGGCAATAGGCAATGGGCAATAGGCAATAGGCAATAGACAACTATCTCATACATCCCTTATCTTCTCTATCTTTGCGGCCCTATGGCGGCTCTTACATTTGAACTTCAATATACTGATCCTTCTACTAAAGCCCGTGCGGGAAAAATAACTACTGATCATGGGGAAATCCTGACACCGATTTTTATGCCGGTAGGAACAGCAGGAAGTGTAAAAGCTGTTACTCAACAACAATTGAAGCAGGAGGTACATGCCCAAATAATTCTTGGAAATACTTATCATCTTTACATGAGGCCTGGGTTGGAAGTACTAGAAGAAGCAGGAGGGTTACATCGGTTCATGAATTGGGAAAGGCCGATACTGACAGACAGCGGAGGATACCAGGTTTTTTCATTGAGCGGAACAAGAAAAATAACGGAAGAAGGCGTAGTTTTCCAAAGCCATATTGACGGAAGCAGGCATTTATTTTCTCCTGAAAAGGTGATGGATATTCAAAGAATTATTGGCGGCGATATTATCATGGCTTTTGATGAATGTCCGCCGGGAGCCAGCGAATATGGATATGCAAGAAAATCTTTGGAACTGACTCACCGCTGGCTTGACCGTTGTTTTGAAAGATTTGATACCATGGAAAACAAATATGGTTATTCACAGAATCTTTTTCCAATTGTTCAAGGGGGCATTCATCCGGAACTACGAAAACTTTCGTGCGAATATATTAGTTCCAAAGACGCGACTGGAAATGCAATTGGAGGATTAAGCGTCGGCGAGCCTACCGAAAAGATGTATGAGATCAGCCAGTTTTGCTGCGAATTGCTTCCTCAAAATAAACCCAGGTATTTAATGGGTGTGGGAACTCCGTGGAATATTCTCGAATGTATTTCTCTGGGCATTGATATGTTTGACTGCGTGATGCCTACACGCAACGGACGAAACGCCATGCTGTTTACCACCAAAGGAATTATTAATATCGACAATAAAAAATGGGAGAAAGATTTTTCCCCAATCGATGAGGGAATTGATTGTGAAGTGAGCCGGTATTACAGCAAAGCATACCTGCGTCATCTGATGAAATCAAAAGAAATCTTAGGATTACAGATTGCCAGTATTCATAATCTTGCATTTTATCTGCAGATAGCAGGCAGAGCGCGTCAGCAAATACAATCCGGAAACTTTCTTTCCTGGAAAAATGAAATGACCCAATTGTGGCAACAGCGATTATAACAATTGGTACAATTTTTTATATTTACTTTTCCGATAAATTTTAATAAAGAAGTAATTCAAAAATTTTAACTTCACAGATAAGTTATCTACTTTCAGAGTAAATATTTTTGCAATTACAGAACCACGCTTTTGGAGCATTTACTTTTTTAAGAACGAAAAATTCTCAATATGTCTAAATGGTTGATTCTTGTTGTTTTTATTTTTTTTACTGCTTACGTTAGTGCACAACAAACCAATCTCGAAATAAGAGGGACAGGTTCCTCTATCTATTTAGTTCATGTTGTTGCACCAAAAGAAAATTTTTATAGCATAGGAAGAATGTTTAATATCAATCCAAAAGAATTGGCAGCATTTAATCATTTGCATTTTGCAAGCGGCCTGAATATCGGCCAGGAATTAAAAATCCCATTAAGCAAAAATAATTTTACACAGGTAAAAACTTCGCTTCCCAGTGAAGCCCTTATTCCTGTGCATCATACAGTGGTAGCAGGTGAAACGCTTTACAGGCTTGGAGTTAATTATAATAAAGTTCCTTTGTCTTCCTTAAAAAAATGGAATCACCTGTCATCGGATGCATTAATCGTAGGCAATCCTATGATTATTGGATTTTTAAAGGTAGATAAGAACCAATCTGCTTTGGCCAATGAGCTACCTCCCACAAATGTAACGGTCACCGAAGTGACACAAAAATCAACGCCCGCTGAAATTCAGCAGGAAAAAAAGGAAGAGCCTGCGTCGCTGGCAAAAACTGAAGAACAGGTGGCCCAGCCAAAATCTGAACCGGCAAATACCCCTACCGTTACGATTACTCCAACAAACAAAACTTCCGGTATTAATTCAATTTCAAGCGGATATTTTAAGACCTTATTTGAACAGCAGGCAGCAGGTAATTCAATGATTAATAAAAGTGGAACTGCAGGCGTTTTTAAATCTACCAGCGGATGGCAGGATGGCAAATATTATTGTTTCAGTAATGATGCAGATGCGGGAACAATTTTAAAAATCACAAATGCCGCCTCTGGAAAAATCGTGTATGCTAAGGTGCTAGACGTAATTCCTGATATCAGTCAAAATGATGGATTAACCATCGTTATCAGCAATGCTGCTGCTGATGAATTAGGTGCAGGAAATGATAACTTTGAATGCAATGTAACTTTTGCAAAAAAATAAATCTGAACCTTCCCCTGTAAAATTTCTATTATTTTTTTTCAAGGGAAATACTACAGATAGTCTTAATTTTTATTCCTAATTATTTCTTATTTCTATTGCGTTTCCTTTACTTTTCACAAAAAGTGTAATATTTTTACCTAAAAAAATTAACGATGCAATTAACTAACAGAAACTCGGATAACATCACTAATATTTCTTATGTTCCTATAGGCGAAGAAGTTCGCACACGGTCTTTTATTGCTAATGTTTTTCTATGGATGTTTGTGGCTCTCGGTGTTTCAGCCTTATTCGCATGGCAATTTTCAGTAAACGAACAATTAATGGCATATCTTATTTCCCCGCTTGGCGGATTAACCGGCCTTGGGAAAATAACATTGTTTGCTCCTTTGGGCTTTGTGCTTATTATGTCATTCGCTTACCAAAGGCTTTCATCCTCTGCTTTAATGGCGTTGTTCATGGCTTATGCAATTATCAATGGAATTACATTCAGTTTTATACTTCTTGCCTTCACACCAGGCTCAGTTTTGGGATGTTTCCTTTCCGCTTCTGCCATGTTTGGCGTAATGGCCGTTATGGGATATACCACCAACCAGGATCTTACTAAATTCGGACGCATTTTAATGATGGGCGTTATCGGTGTGCTGATAGCCATGGTAATTAATTATTTTTTACACAGCAGCCAGTTAGATTACATCATCAGCATTATCGGGGTGATGGTTTTTACCGCATTAACGGCGTATGATGTTCAAAAATTAAAAAGAATCGGAGAAGGCCTGGAATACAATGGCGATGCAGTTTCAGTAAATAATGTGAAGAAAATGTCCATTCTTGGAGCTCTGACCTTGTATCTTGACTTCATAAATATTTTCCTTTTCCTGCTTCGTATGTTTGGAAACAGGAGAGGTTAAAAGATGAGATAACTTTAAAAATAAAAGACGGTTTTTTTAAACCGTTTTTTTATTTAGCCTGGTGGGCCATTTCATTCAACCAAAGGATAACAAATTCATAAAAGCCTAAACAGTTGCCAATTCCCTGTTGTATTTATTTCTATAATTGACAGGTGATAATCCCGTAAACCGTTTGAAAGTGGTACGGAATGTTTTGGGATCATTGTATCCAACGTTATACATTACCTCGTTCACATTATCTGCAGAAGTTTCAAATCTTTGCTTAGCCACTTCAATCCTCACCCGTTGCATATATTCTACCAGAGAATTGGAAGTGGCTTTCTTAAATCTTCGTTCCAGATTTCTACGCCCGATGGAAAGCATGGAAGCCAATTGATCCACCGAAATTTTTTCCTGAACATTTTGCTCAATAAATTCCTGCGCCTTTTTGATGTGTTCGTCCTTATGATCTTTTTGGCCTTCAAAAATAATAAAAGGGGACTGGCTATGGCGGTCAATATCTACCTGGAAAGTTTTGGAACAATGAATAGCCACTTCCCGCCCCGCATATTTTTCTATGATATACAATATAAGATTGGCGGATGAAAATGCACCGCCGCTCGTATAGATACCATTTTCATCAGTTACTATTTTATCTGTTACCAAATTTACTTTTGGAAAATTATTTACAAATTCATTGGAGGCCCGCCAATGTGTGGAACAATTCTTTCCATCTAACAACCCGGTTGCCGCCAGTAAAAAGGCTCCCACACAAAGGCTCGCTATCTCAGCGCCATTTTGATATTGCTGAATGATCCAGGGAATTAAATTTTTATTTTGCCCGGCTATCATTTTAAAATCGCCCTCGAAGGCAGGAATGATTACCAGGTCCGCTTTCTTTATATTTTTTATCTCCGTATCAGCATGAATGGTGTAGATGCCATTCACCAACTTTACCTCTTTTGAAACACCCGCGATCTGCACCTTAAATTTCGGAGCGATCCCCAGGCTTTTTAAATATTCATTGGCAGTTAAAAAAGCCCTGCGTGGATTATCTATACTTCCTAAGTTACTTCCGGCCGTGGCTAAGATGACAATATGTTTCATGGGGTTATCTTTTATAGTAACAAAACTAAGAAAACTTTTTGTCGCAAAAAGCCACTTAGATTGCCGTGTTTGCACCCTAATTATTTTGCAGGGTGATTGTAGGTTTGTATTTTACTCCAAAAAAATTGATATAAATTCATCCAGTCATTCATGTAAAGACTGAAAGTAAGAAGTACGAATGATTCGATCAACTTGAGATTTTTTACCTTTTAAAATAAGCAACATGTTGACACATTCAAAAGCATTTAGCGGATTTTCGGTAAATGATTTAGCAGGGGCAAAAAAATTTTATTCTGATATCCTTGGGCTGAAAGTAAAAGACGGTCCAATGGGTATATTAGAATTACATCCTGAAGGTGGTAATCACATCCTTATTTATCCTAAGCCCAACCATGTTCCTGCCACATTTACTATTCTTAATTTCCCGGTAAAAAATATTGACAAAACGGTTGATGAACTCATTAAAAAGGGAATTACATTCGAACAATATGATGATCCAATCAAGACAGATGAAAGAGGAATCTGTCGTGGTATCAAAGGCCCGGCCATAGCCTGGTTCAAAGATCCGGCAGGAAATATTTTATCAGTGTTGGAAGAAAAATAAGAGGCAGCCAGGAAATAAAATTTGCAGCAATTATAGAAGAATAAAGAATAACATATGGCTGATAAAAAAAATTTAATAGCTAACCAATTTAAAAGTGATTACTCCAAGGTGAATGGTCTTACCATGCATTATGAAATTCACGGGCAAGGAAAACCATTGGTTTTAATACATGGGGGCGGTTCCACGATACAGACTTCGTTCGGAAAAATAATTTCTAAATTAGCCACACGCAGAAAGGTCATTGCTCCCGAAATGCAGGCCCACGGACGAACTAACGACAGAAGTACTGATATTACATTTGAGCAGGATGCAGATGATATTGCCACTCTCCTAAAAAACCTGGAAATAGCAAAAGCTGATTTTTTAGGTTTCAGCAATGGCGGGCAAACCTTGATAGAAATGACATTGCGACACCCAAAAATGGTAAACAAACTGATCATTTGTTCAGCATTTTATAACAGAAGCGCTTCTAAGCCTGAATTATGGGAAGGATTTAATCATGCAAGCTTAAGCGATTTGCCTAAAATTTACCAGGACGAATTTTTGAAAGTTAATCCCGATCCCGGAGCACTGCTGAATATGTTTAATAAAGACGTCCGCCGTATGGCGAACTTTAAAGGTTGGAGTGATGAACAAATGGCTTCAATACATGCGCCTGTTTTCATAATTAATGGCAACCGTGATGTGGGAAGCGTAGAGCATGCCGTAGCAATGTATCGCCTGATTCCAAATAGTCAATTAGCAATTTTACCGGGTGGCCACGGCACTTATCTTGGAGAAATGACAACCGGAAATGACAACAGCAAATTACCAGATTTAACTGTTGAAATGATCGAGGAATTTTTAGACAGGAATTAGGTTCAAATTTTGCCTGCTGGTTTTAGCAGTAAATCAAAATGATAAAGTCAATTTATAAAAACAGAAATTATGCATGCAACAGTAGAAAAATCAGACACAAAAGAATTGCTTGTTTCCTTTGCCGCCGCTACATCTGAATTATTAAAAGCCCTATCCTTATTCAATAAGGAAGAAATAAATACCATACCCTTTGAAGGAAGCTGGACGGCAGGGCAGGTGGCAGAACATCTACTGAAATCAGGTTACGGTATTATAAAAATTTTATCAGGAAAAACAGTTCCCGTAGAAAGACGGCCAGATTTGAACGTAGAATTCATCGAAGCCATTTTCCTGGACTTCACAAAAAAGGCAAAATCTGCCCAGGCAATCTGGCCCTCTGAAAAGCCAAAAGAAAAAGAAAAAATTATTGACGCATTAAAAGTAATGATGGATAAAATCAGGGAAATTACCGCAACAGCGGATTTGACGCGGTGCTGTATGGATTTTCCTTTTCCAACTTTAGGGGAATTTACCAGGTGGGAATGGGTCACTTTTATAATTTGTCACACCAGGCGTCATACTTTTCAAATAGAAAATATTTACAAGGAAATAAAAATGAAGTAAGCAGGAATTAATGGTTTGCAAGCAGGCAGAATGAATTGTATTTATGAACTAATTTCTTGATGATCAAAAACAAATAATAATGACAGACGAAAAATTAACCTTGCCGGAAATCGTATCTCCTGAGGAATGGCAAATAGTCCACCAGGCATTTCTGAAAAAAGAAAAAGAATTTACTCACGTGCGCGATGCATTAGCTGCGCAGCGACGGCGCTTGCCAATGGTTCGAATTGAAAAAAAATACACCTTTGATTCACCAGGTGGCAAATTGAGTTTATTAGATTTGTTTGATGGCCAAAAGCAATTACTACTCTATCATTTTATGTTTGCACCCGGAGTGAATGGCTGGCCTACGGCGGGATGCCCGGGTTGTTCAATGTTTACCGATAATATCGGACAGTTCACACCAATACACCTGAAAGCTCGCGGAATATCCATGGCATTTGTGTCACGCGCACCGATTGACAACATCGAAGCATATCGCACGCGCATGGGATGGTCCCACAGATGGGTTTCTTCAGAATACAATTCTTTCAACACAGACTTTGACATCAGCACTCCCAAAGGAGAAACGCATGGCCTGAGCGTTTTTCTAAGAGAAGGAGATGAGATATTCCGCACCTATTTCACTAATTCGCGGGGTACAGAAGTAATTGGCAACGTGTGGGGATTTCTTGATGCAACTCCTTTCGGCCGTCAGGAGACATGGGAAGATTCACCTGAAGGTTGGCCACAGACGGAGCCTTATCAATGGTGGCGCAGGCATGATGAATATGGCAAATAAAAAACAATAATAATTTCTTAATCTTTAAAAACAAAAACAATGAAAACAGTAAATCCCTATCTGAACTTTAACGGTAACACCGAAGAAGCTTTCAATTTTTACAAATCAGTTTTTGGTGGAGATTTTCTAATGATAATGCGCATGAAAGATGCGCAAGGCATGCCTGTTCCTGCAGGCCAGGAAGAAAAGATTATGCACATTGCATTGCCTTTGGATAGCGGGCAGGTGCTGATGGCAAGTGATAATTGCAATGATGACACATTCAAACAAGGAAACAATTTTTATATTTCCCTTCATGCTGATAGCCTGGAAGAAGGCCAGAAATTATATGATGCACTTGCTGCCGGTGGCAAAGCAGATCATCCCTTTAAAAAGGAATTTTGGGGAGACTGGCACGGAAATTTAACCGATAAATTTGGAGTGAACTGGATGATTAATTATGCCGAAAATTCGCATTAAATTGAATTATGGAAGTAGCAACAATCAGTAAACAAAGAAAAATCCATAAAATCACTTATTGGATTTCTACCGGTCTTATTGCACTGTTCGAAATCACAGGTGCGTTTTTTATCAATAGCGAAATGGCTAAAGAAGGGATGCGGCATCTTGGACTGCCGGAGTGGTTCAGGTGGGAAGTAAGCATCGGCCATATTATTGGTGGAATCTTACTAATTGTTCCAATAAATAAACGAATCAAAGAATGGGTGTATGTCGCATTTGGAATTGATTTTATTTCAGCTTTCATTGCTTATTTATCAATTGATGGCTGGGGAAGCAACGCAATGTCGCCATTAATCATGCTGGCCTTATTGATCATTTCTTATATCTACTATCATAAACTGAAAAATCAAAAAATATGGTAGAAGTTTTTAAAACCAATGTTTCCGAAGTGGAGAAATCCAATATTATATTTCAAAAGCTCCATAAGTATTTTCCGGAAAATAAAATAAATTTTGACCTCGAGGATTGTGATAAAATCTTACGGGTAGAAGGGAATACCATTCTGTCAGAAAAAATTATTGAGATACTAAAAGAAGAAGGCCACTTTTGCGAAATACTGGATTGAAATTCCTGTTTTTTTGATACTGAGAATAAGTAATTAACGCTTTAGTAAATCAAGGATTATTTATACAAAATATCATAATACTCTTCCACCATTCTGTTACTGTCAAAAGTGAATTCTACATCCCGCATTCCGTTTTTAACCACCTGCCTCCAGGTTTCAAAATCATTATAATACAAAGGAAGGATATCATTCTCAAGTATTTCGTAAAGCTTGTTCATATCATAATTATCCTGTTCTTCAACGGTCATATTCATATAATCTGCAGAAGGCACTACAAAACCATTGTTGCCATTATTAATGAATTCGCAAATCCAACCGTCGTTGGTGCTCAGGTTTACGGCGCCGTTCATTGCAGCAGTCATGCCGCTGGTTCCGCTTGCTTCCCTTGGAACACGTGGATTGTTTAACCACACATCGGCAGCTTGCTTCAATCGTTTGCTCAGCGTGATTTCATAACCTGTGCACACAGCAACATTAGGATATTTTTTACTGAGATTTACCAGGTGATTAAAATCGTTGATAGCCGGAAAATCAAGAGGATAGGGCTTCCCTGCCCAAATGATTTGGATGGGGTATTTTTTATTGTTCAAAAGCGCTTCAAATCTTGCATTATCACGCGTAATCAGTTCAGCTCTTTTATAACCCGCAAATCTTCTTGCCCACACAAGAGTGAGCACGTTAGGCGACATCAATTTACCGGTTTGATCAGCCACGATGGCCAGCGCCCTGCTTTTTAAATGCCTTTTCCGGTCGTCAAACCAGTCATCATTGTGCTCTTCCCGCGCACGATACAATTGTTTATCCGCCCAAAATTTCTTGTTTTGAGCGTTGGTGATCGCCTTAATTTCACATACGCCTTCATATTTGTACCACATCTGGCGGCTTACTTCGCCATGCAATTGTGAAACGCCATTGGCAAGATGAGCAAAACGCAAGGCAGCCAATGAATGATTAAAAAGGTCATCGGTCATGCCTGTGATTTCACGCACCTGGTCAAGGGGCATACCACAGAAATAACTCATTTTCTCACACAAATAAATATCGTGTTTTTCATTCCCTGCTTCTTCCGGAGTATGGGTGGTAAAAACGAGGCGTTTTTTTACTTCCTCCAGATTACCGAATTTTTTATACAGGTAAAACGCGGCACTCACTGCATGAGCTTCATTTAAATGATACAGATCGGGATTGTAATTCATGATATCCAGCAACCTGGCCCCTCCCACTCCCAGCAAAATGAACTGGGCAATTTTAGTAGCCACATTTCCATCATAAAGCCTGTGAGTGATGGTCTGGGAAACATAATCATTTTCAGGCACATCAGTGCTTAATAAAAATAAAGGAGCGGTATTAAAAACTCCCGGAGCAAGGT
>JBIQMJ010000113.1:0-12587 GCA_044463445.1 Segetibacter koreensis | reverse complement strand
GCCCATCCTGATTCGATGGGCAGGTTATATTTCCTGTATCGTAATTATTTTGCTCATGTATTCAGGTAGCGTTAATATTTTTTATTATGCAAGATTTTAAGGAATCCTGTTAATTCAAAATCTTTCTTTTCCGGGCTACGATCACTCTTATATTATTGTTGGTATCTCTTAACGGCTGAATCTGATCATAATTTCCCGTTCTTTCACATAAATCGATCATAAATTCACCCTGCCCTAAGCCTACTTCAAAAAGTAGCCATCTTTCTGTTGCCAGAAATTTTGGCGCCTCTGCTAAAAGTCTTTGAATTATTTTAGTTCCAAAAATTCCCCCATCAAAAGCCATTGAGGGTTCATAATCTGAAATTTCACTATTCATTTTTGCCACTTTACCGGTTGATATATAAGGAGGGTTGCAAACGATAATATCCGTTTGCTGATAGAATTCTTCCTTTTCAAAAGCGGAGAACAGGTCTCCGTGGAAAGTTTTTACTCTGTCAGTAAGATTTAAAAACCGGGTATTATCTTTTGAATGAGCAACCGCTTCGTATGAAAGATCGGAAGCAAAAACGATTGTTTTGGAATTGTAATAGGCAATAGCTAATCCCAAATTACCTGAACCTGAACAAATATCCATTACTTTTACGTTTTCTTTTTCATTAACTAAACCTAACACAATTTCAAGGGCTTTTCGTCCTAAAATTTCCGTTTCTTTCCGGGGAATGAGCGCTCTTTTATCAGCCAGCAACTCTATTCCCATAAAACTTTGGCGCCCGGTAAGATGGGCAAGCGGAATATTGTTTAATCTTTTTTCTATCAGTTGGTTTAAAGTATCAATTTGCTTTTCATTTAATTGCGGCAATGGAATTTTGTTGGCTTCTTCTGCAGATTTTGGGAATCCTGAAGCTGCATGCCAACAGGCTTTCAATGTAGATTCACTCGTTTCTTCAGGCTTATCCTCAAGAAAATGCAATCCTGCTTCCAATTTATTTTTTAGCTGATTATATAATGTTTCAGTACTCAAACTTTCCTAATACCGGTTTTCAATCGTACTTTTTTGTTTTGCAATGCTGGTAAGAATTAAAAAGATCCGCCCATTAACCAAATTAATTTTGGCAATAAATGTCGGTTCACTGCTAAATAGCAGACAGCAAAACCTTTTTTGCATCTATTTCAATCACTGTTTTTGAATAGGTATTTTTTTTAAAGACTTTACCTTCTTTTAAATATAGAATGTCAACCCCCTTTCGTTTTTCAGGTTTCCCGACATATTTTTTTTCAAAAGAAGGCCATTCCAATAACCAGGTGAAAGTTAATTTTTGTTCCTGTTCATCAATAAAAACATCTTCTTCGATGAATTGAAAATTACCATGATGCCGGAACCATGCGCTCCATGCTTTTTCCAGGTTTTTTTTCCCTGAGATAATTTGCCCGTTCCAGTTTTCAAAAGTAATTTCATCATGGATAAATTTCATTACCCCTTCCAGATTGTGGCCGTTCCATGCGGTGAGCCATGTATCGAAATGTGCTTGTATTTCATTTTTTGATAAGTTCATCAACCTTCATTTTCTTAAGTTCTTTCTTATCAATTTTTCCATTGGTGCTTTTTGGCATATTCTGCAGGAATATAACCTCTTGTGGAATCATGAAGGGTTCCAGGTGTATCATACATTCTCTCTGAATTTCCTTTTCAGTCAATTCTGCCTGATCATGCATGGTCACATAAGCAAGAATTGATTCGCCCATAACCCTATCCGGAACGCCCAGTACTGCCACTTCCTTTATCCCGTTTATTTTATAAATAACATTTTCTATTTCTACCGGGCTTACTTTTTCGCCTCTTGTTTTTATTATATCATCATTTCTCCCCTGGAAATATAGAAATCCGTCTTCATCCATTTTAAACCAGTCATTGGAACATAATACCTTTTCCCCCGGAAGTTTCCCTTCTTTTAGCATTTCTTCACTTAACTCTTTCTGATTGAGGTATCCAAGCATTACATGCGGTCCGCGAATGTGCAGGATCCCTTGTTCTCCTGCCTGGACAGAATTTCCTTCGGGCGATAAAAGAAAAACTTCTGTTCCCGGGATGGCTTTGCCTACAGAAGTGGGTTTCAGGTCTATTAATTCCGGTTCAAGATAACAAACCCTCTTGCATTCTGTTAAGCCATACATTTTAAAAATAAGGGCGTGAGGAAATATTTTTTTTAGTTCCGGAATAAATTCTGCCGGCAATAACGCAGCGGTGTTGGTGATTTTTTCTATGCAATCAAAAGACAACCCGTATTCTTTGTGGGCGGTGATCATCATGGCATACACTGTGGGAACTCCCGGAAAAACGGTGGGTTTGTATTTTTTTATGTTTTTGTAAATGGTGGCAGTAAAAATAAAAGATTGTTCCACTATCAGAGTGCCGCCGATAGTAACCGACATTAATAATTGATACAGACCATAATCAAAGGCCAATGGAAGTATCAGCATGATCCTGTCATTTTCTGATAGCCTGAGATATTCTACCAGGCTCCATGAAGTGAACACCATTGCCTGGTGGGTCATCATCACGCCTTTAGGAAAACCTGTGCTGCCGGAAGTATATATCAATGCCGCGAGGTCATTTGGAATAATATTTGGGAAAATTATCTTTTGACTCTCTTCCCGGATGCAATTTCCGAAATTGGTTAATGTATAATGGTCAAATTTTGTAATGATGCTTAAGTCTCCGGCCATAATTACTTCTCTGATACTGAGAGTTTCTTTCAGAGCAGAGTTAAGTTCATTTTTTAAAGCGCTGGCTGAGATTAAAATTTTAGCTTCACAATCATTTAAAATATATTTCAGTTTTTCTGCTTTCGTCTGCGGATTGATGACTAAGAAAACCCCTCCTGAAAGTGTAATTCCATAAATTGAAACAATACTTTGCCAGGAGTTGTCCATGTATATTGCAATGCGGTCACCCTTTTTTATACCGGAAGCTATTAAATAACACGCAAAATTTTCTGCATGATTTCTAAGTTGCTCATAAGAATATTCCATTCCTTTTACGATCACTGCGATCTTTGAAGGATTGTTTTTTGCAGAAAGAATCAATGCTTCACCCAGGAGGCGTTGTGGTATTGAGATCAAAGAAATGATAATTTGACTGATGGTAAATTAAAATCCGTCATTTTATTTTTGAGATTGAATTAAAAAATTTATCCGAAGACAGTAAATGAATAATTAGGTTAAATTCTTCTTTGGATTAGATTTATTTTTTATAAAATCAATTTCATATTAAAAATCTTTAATAGGAGCCATTCTCAGGTATTCAGTGGTTTTTTGTTTCCGGGAAAAATTATGATAGATCGACTTTATCTCTTTTTCGGTTTTCCCCAGTGCCCCGGCGACTTCATTTGCAGGATATTTATTTTCATATCCATACCAAACCAAATCCATTTCTTTAAAAGGCAATTGAAAAAAGAATTCTTCCTGGGTCTGTTCTGCTGAATAAGTGTCAGAAGTCGGCTTACGTTGAATAATTTCTTTTGGGATATTTAAAAATTCAGCGATTTGATATACTTGTGTTTTATATAAATTGCTGATGGGCATAATGTCGGCGCCCCCGTCTCCATGTTTTACAAAAAAGCCTTGTTCTACCTCATGTTTATTGGGGGTTCCAACAACTGCATAATACAACCTTTCTGCATGGTAATATAGCACAGACATTCGGCACCTTTGCTTAAAATTTGATGCCGCTACAATCTGGAGATATTCTTTTGCGGGAAGTAATTTGCTTTTTGTTTGTCCGTTCTCTTTGACAATAGTGAGCGAGAATACCGGTGGCAAATTTTGATTGATACCTTTGGGGTTAACCCCGATTTTCATTTTATAATCAACAGGATTGTATTCAGGGAAAATGGCTGCAACGGCTTCATCTCTTAGGCGATAACAACCTAATCCTTCCAAAGCTTGCGTTATATCTTTTTCAATCGTTTTTACATTAAGCCGGGCTGCAAGTTGCAAAGCAAGGTCTTTACTTTCCCTGCTTGAATCTTTTTCAGGCAGTAATACTCCAATTACATTCTCAGGCCCAAGCGCTTTCACTGCGAGCGCTAATGTAACAGAAGAATCAACGCCTCCGCTTATACCAACAATTGCGCCTTTTCTTTTTAATTTATGAAAGACCTCTTTATTTAATTTATGGGAAATTGATTGAATTTTGTCTTCAATATTTTTTATAAAGAGAATATCTTTTGTAAAGATTGGGTTTTTTCTATCGATTAAATTTTCAGTTTTTATTGCCACATTCATTATTTTGAAATTAGTTCTTCTTTATTTGTACTTGAAAATTTTCTTTACTTGTTTTCGTTGCCTGTTTTTGACTTTGTTTTATTTTGTCTGTTACATCATTTGAAAATATACTGGCGCCAATGATATTAAGATGCATTTCATCAGCAAAATATTCTGGATGATTCCAAAACAAGGTGTCTCTGGAAAAATTGTAGAATGGAACCTGGTATTCATTTGCAATGTTTTTTACCATCTCAACTGAAGGGTCTTTGCCACGATATTTTTTGAAGCGGGGAGAAATACAAATATACAATTGGATGTTGTTTCTTTTGCATTCGCTAACAAAGGATTCTAAAATAGATATTTTGGTACTGTCCAGTTCATAATTTTTTGGGGAAGTATCTGTTTTGAGCTTCCTGTGCCAGGTGCGATATAATGGAACAAAACCATTTTCATCATTGACGTGATCCCTGCTTTTATTGTAATCCATATTACCAACTAAAATGGTAAAAAGAAGGGAATTGTACGGATAAATTCCGGAGATCAATTTTAATTTTTCAAATGGGCTTTTTAATTCAATAATTGAATGCAATTCCGGATGATTTTGATAATAAGGTAAAAGAGAAGATAACCTGTCATAATCACGGGGAAACACCCTCGCTTCACCCACATTGAAGTCTAAAATAGCAATTTTGGGAGTATATCTTTTCAATATGCTTTGAAAAACTGCGTAATTATAAAATATGGTGTTTGCATCTCTTCCTGTATTATAAACAGACATATTCATTCGTTTGGCAATAACAGCAGGATCATAATGATGATTGGCTGTTGAAGATCCAAAGATCAGAAAATCTGCTTTGGTACTGTCTAATGAATAAGTGGTTCGGTAAAGTAATCCGGAATCCTGTTTAAAATATAAATACTTCAAACCAGTTCCGATTGTAAAATCAAGTATAAAAAGGATGGTTATAAACACCAGAGTTTTTTTCAGAAAATCCGGTAATCCTTTTGCTTTGATCTTTTTAATCAGGTTCATTATTTTTTTGTGTATAAATATCAAAAGGAAAAATAAATGAATTGGCCTCCGTCAAAAACGCCTGCTAATAGAATGTAAACAATTAATAGCGCATAGGAAATTTGCTGAACAAGCCAGCTTTTGTTTGAAAATAATGAAAATTTGAAAATATCAAATTCCATATCTATGTCATACAATAACATTATTCCACAACCGATTAACATATATAAGAGCGTAGAAGGGGTATCGTAAAATAGTGGTCCGTGGTTTACAAATATTCTTTTAATGACATCTACCGCATCCATAATGGTAGCAGATTGAAATATGATAAGAGAAAATGTGACAAATAAAAAAGTAAGAATAATACTGATATTTCTATAGAGTATTGGATTGATTTTTTTTGAAATTCGTTTTCTTGCTTTTCGGGTTATTACTTCATATATCATGGCAAATGCCTGCAATAAGCCAAACAGAATGTAATTCCATGAAGCTCCATGCCAGATTCCTATTACTGTAAAACTGATCAATAATCCATAGAAAACTCCCCAGATTCCCCAATCTCTGTTTTTTAAAACTACAGGGTTGAAAATATAGTCATTTACCCATGAGGAAAGCGAAATGTGCCATCGTCTCCAAAAATCGCCTACGCTTTTGGCCAGCAAGGGACGTTTGAAATTCTCCAACAGATCAAAGCCAAACATACGCGCTGTGCCCAGGGCTATATCTGTATAACCTGAAAAATCAGCATATACCTGGAATGTATATAATATACAGGCAAGAAAAATTGTTCCTCCGCTTTGAAACTCTGAAGAACTTATAACCATAGAATGATACAAAGAGATCCGATCGGCCACTACCAGTTTTTTAAATAGTCCCCATGCTATCCGTTTTGAACCTTCAATTATATTTTGTTTGTCAAAATGAATTTTCTTTTTTAATTGTGGCAGGAAATGGTTGGCTCTTTCAATCGGCCCTACTAATAATTTAGGAAAAAATAGCACGAACAAACTAAAATGCGCCAAATTTTTTTCGGCACTGGCAGAGCCACGGTAAACGTCAATAATATACCCTATTGTTTGAAAAATATAATAAGACAATCCGAGTGGCAAGAGAATTTCCAGTAAAGGAATATTTACGATATTTTTTACATCAAGTAAACCTAAAAAATCAAAAAAATTCAAGAGTAAAAAATTCCAGTATTTGAAAAAGATCAGGATTCCAAGGTTGATTAAAAGACTTAGATTTAAAAAGATCTTCTTTCTATTTTTAGAAGATGATTTTTGGATTTCAATTCCGATCCAATAATTGGCAATAATGATAAAAGAGATAAGGAATATGTATGAAACTTCCACATACATATAAAATATCGCACTTACCGCTATGAGAAAGAATGTACGGAATTTAACGGGTGTTATGTAATATAACAATAGTGAAATTCCAAGGAATAAAAAATATATTACTGAATTAAATAGCATTAGAAAATTTGGATGTTATATTCCCTTCATTTTCCCTGAAAAGCTCACTGAGACTTGTTTTGAATTCCATTGCACAGGTCTCCGACATTGGTAAAATTTAATAATTCATTGAGTTCAAACCGTATTTTGAAATGCTTCTCTATGGCTGTAATCAATTGAATATGGTTTAGCGAATCCCAGGCAGCCACATCCTCTGTTGTGGTTTTCTCTTTGAGAACAATTGATTGATCTTCGAGCACGTCAATAAATATGGCATTTACTTCTTTTAATATTGAGTCTTGGTCCATTATTTAATTTTAATAAGCTTTGGAATCTCCTTTAAGTATATAATATATGGTGAGAAACAGGATTTTGATATCTAACCATAAGGTCCAGTTTTCCAGATACCATAAATCTTTATTTACTCTCATTTTTATTTGTTCCGGGTTAGAAATCTCACCCCGGTAACCATTAATTTGTGCCCACCCGGTAATTCCGGGTTTGATAAACTGGCGAACCATATAATCGTTAACCATCTTTGAATAATCTGAAGTATGCTTAAGCATGTGGGGCCTTGGACCTACCAGGCTCATATCGCCGCGCAATACATTAATAAATTGGGGGAATTCGTCAAGGCTCGTTTTGCGTAAAAATCTTCCAAGAGCAGTAATGCGATCATCATCCCGGGAAGCCTGTCTCATATCTGCCTCTTTATTATTTGCTTTCATGCTTCTGAATTTCCAACAATAAAATGATTTTTTGTTCCTTCCTGTACGAAGTTGTTTAAAAAAAATAGGTCTTCCTGATTCTAAAAATATCAAAATTCCAATTAGAGGGATTAACCAGGAAAGGATAAAAATGGTAACAAACAGGCTTACCGCAATATCAAGCGCCCTTTTTTTTATACGGTTTCCTACATCATCCAGCGGCTCTTTTCTAAGGGAAAGGATGGGAAGGTCTCCAAAGTATTCAATATGTACTTCCCTGGTAATAAAAACGGAAAGGTTGGGAACAATCCTGAATCGTATGCATTCCTTTTCAGATTGATACATCAAATCATAAATATATTTATTCTGCTCAGGAGTAATAGTAGAAAAAATTTCCTGGACATTTTGTTCTTTAGCTATCCGCAAAGTATCGCCAATGTTTGCCAAAACCGGATAATGGGATAATTCCTGAATATTTTCGTCATCTTCCACATACCCGATAATTTCAGTGTTCAAAGCATCCTGTTCAAAATGAGAAGCTAATTTTTTAGCGGTTTCATTGTATCCGAGAATAAGAACCTTCTTCACCAAAAAATCACTGTTTCTAAAATACCTGAGAATGCCTAAATAAATAAATTTATTCACCAATAGCCCAACCCCGAAGGCCGCAGTAAATGTGATAATAAAAAATCGGGAAACGGTAAACTCTCTTGAAAAATACAGGTAAAATAAAATAATAATGACCCAGATTAAAAAAACCTGGATGGTTCTTTTTGTAAAATCTTCAAAATTGAATACAATGGCTATGGAATAAGTTCTTAAAAAAAAGGCTAACAAAAGCCATGCGGTATTGGCTGATACAACATACTTAAAATAAGCATCTGATGATTGAAAGTGAATATTTCTGGTAAAAATAATCTGGAAAATCAGAAAAGCAATGTTCAATGCAAGCAGATCAATAACAAGCAATGTTATTTGTAAGTATCGTTGAAACTGGCGGTTCAATGGGTTTATTTTATTTAACTATAAGAACAAAAATCAATTTTTGAGTAATTTTTTGAAAGAATGGCAGAGCCTTTATAACGTTTTAATTGAAAATTTCTTGTATCCTGCTATAACCGGTTTTATCAATTACTATGAATATTTAAACGCCTTTAGAAGATTTGCTATTCTTTTAACACGCCTAATTTTTCTTTAAACACCAGAAAAATAAAAGATGAATTTCCGAATAAATAACGCCTCCACATCCTTCTGGGCTCCTGCAATGTCCGGTAAAACCATTCCAGCCCATATTCCTGCATCCATTTTGGTGCACGTTTTACAAAACCTGCTACAACATCAAAGCTTCCGCCTACTCCCATGATAAAAGGAGTTTGAATCAAATCTTTATGGGTATTCAAAAAAATTTCCTTCTTGGGAGAACTCATAGCAACGAATAAAATGTCTGCCCTGGATGCTGCAATTTGTTGAGCCACTTTTACTTCTTCTTCAGCCTTGAAATAACCATTCGCGTATCCGGCAATTATATCATTGCCATATTTTTCAGAATACACTTGTATCACTTTTGAAAGGATATTTTCTCTTGCCCCGAGAAAAAAGATGCGGTACTTTTTTCTGGCTGCCAGTGCTACCAGGTTTTCCATTAGGTCTATACCTGCGACTCTTTCCGGAAGAGGTTTGTTTAATATCCTGGAAGCCCAGATAATACCCTGCCCATCCGCATTGATAATATCACAATTGACAATAGATTCTCTCAGTTGAGTATCCTTTCGGGCGTTTACCACCTTGACAGAATTGATCACTACATGATGGATCGATCTTTTATTCCGAATAGCATTGTCAATCAGGTCAATTGTTTGCTTCATCGTAAGTACGTCTACGGGCACGTTACAGATGGTAATCCTATTCATGAGAGTCTGCTTTTAAATAAGTGGAAAGAGAATAAAACATCCATGCTTGTGCCCATCTGATGTATGGAATACGAGACGAAAAAAAACTATTTATCTGGAAATAAAAATAACCTTTTTTTGATTGCATATTTTTAATTGTCCAATTAAGGACCGTATTTGCAATTTCTTTTTGTTCACATAATTTTCCCAGCTTATCAAGAGTGATGATAAATTGTGCCGGGGAATGAATGTCAATAGGATATACTGAATTATTATAGTATTTGGGGATTCCATCCTTAGTAAAAAAGGTCTTTAAATAATATTCAAAACCTTTTTCCAAATTCTCCGAATAAGAACTGTCATGGGAATATTTCATATACTCAGAAATACATTCCAGGTTATAGCCTGTGTGAAAATTATCAATCCATTGATGGAAGGGGAGAGTTCCGTAAACCCAGGAACCATTATTTTGCTGATAGCTACAACAAAATTCTACCGATTTTTTGGCTTCTTCTATAAGTTTTTTTTCGCCGGTATAGCTATAAATGCGTGATAAAATCCGGCTGCCCAAAAGCGAAGCATTGAACACAGCCGTTTTGTCCAACGGAGAATAAGAAAAACAAAAATTTCCTTGTTTACTGTAAGTTCTGTTTAAGTCTTTCAAGATAAAGCTGGAAGTGGAGACGGCGGTATTTAAAAGTTTTTGGTCTTTTGTAATTTCATAAGCATCAAGAAGCGCATTTGCCACAAAAGTAGAGGCCACCACTGTCGGGGTATTTTTAGGTTGAAAAAAAGCACGGGCCTGCCAATCAAAATTGTATCCCCAGCAGGCTCCGCTGTATTCTCTGTTTTGCAAGGAAAGCAGTTGTTCAGAAAATAAATTGATCCTTTCCAGGTATTTTTTTTGGGGATCTATTGAATAAAGATTGCAGTAACCGGATAAAAACAAACCCAGTCCCTTTGAGTTATATCCTTTTTTTACTCCTGAAAAATTTCGGAAATTCAAAGGAGATCTTTTGAAAAATTGAATCCAGACCAATCGTGCAATGCGATTCCGCGAAATAAGAGGAATGGCCTGGAAAAGGCTGCTGTTTAACCCGTCATAGGGATCCCATCCTTTGAATTGTTCTCTTTCACAATACGCCTGTAATTCTGAAAGTGACCTTAAAACTGTATCACGCATTGATTTCTATTACCTGGGGCAATCCCGTTTTTAAACTATCAATAATTTTAAAAGTGGTCAGTGTGGTCAGGCATAAGGAATGAAATTCTATTGGAGAATCTTTTCCTTCTTTTAATGAATTCAAAAATGCCTGTACTTCCTGCAGATGCCCTTTTCCGGATAGCTTTATGTTTTTTGATTTATTATTACTGTAAAAAATTCCATTTCGGAAATCATTGATAACGCCGGTATTTCCGGCATTGGAAATTTCAATGTGCTCTTTAGGTAAGGCTTTATCACCGTTCGCAATATAGGTAAGATTGCCAATAGAGCCATCATTGAATTTGATTAAAATACCAATGTTATCGTCTTGTTTTATAATCTCATTATTACTGCTAATGCATTCTGCAAACACTTTTATAGGTTGAGAACCAGTAAAATATTGCATTAAATCAATAAAATGACACATCTCTCCAATAATTCTTCCGGCTCCAATTTCAGGAATTTGGGTCCAGTGGTCTTTTGGAATAAATCCTGCATTAACCCGGATATTGATAACCATTGGTTCCGCGGTTTCACCCAATAATCTTTTAATCTCTTGTGAAACCGGTGCGAATCTTCTGTTGAAGCCTACCATTAAAGGATAATTATTCTTTTCCTTGACCTCAATAATCCTTCTGAGCTCTTCTTCCGAAATGGCCATAGGTTTTTCAACAAACACATTCTTTTTTGCCCTGAGGGATTCAATAACCAAATCTGCATGCGAGGAATGCGGAGTGGCAATGAAAACGGTATTTATTTCATCTTTACCAGTTACATCTTTTGCCTCTGCAGAACAATTATTAAAACCAAACTTATCACCTACATTTTTGGAAGTGATTCCTTTTGAAGTTACCACCGTATCCAATGACGCTCCAAATGATTTGACATTTGGAATAAGATAGTTTTGGGCAAAACTTCCTGCGCCGATAAAGCCAACATTTATTTTTTTAATTGCTTCATTTTTGATTTGAATTGAAGTATGGTTTTTTTTATCATTTGGCTCATACTTCAAAAGAATACCGATATGTGGTTGGGGATTTCTTCCTAATACAATTTCATAGGCTTTCTCAGCCTGTTCAATTCCAAATGTGTGAGAAATCAAGGGATCCACGTTGATGAGACCCTTTGAAAGCATTCCTAAAAATGCTTCCATATTTCTTTGTTCGGTCCATCTGACATAGGCAAAAGGGTAATCATTACCCAACTCTTCGTAATTGGAATCGTACCTTCCAGGCCCGTAGGAACACGAAATTTTCAATTCCAATTCTTTTCGATAGAAATACGGATCCCGGGGAACATCCATTTTTACGGCGCCTACGACTATAATTTTTCCTTTTTTCCGGCAAAGTTCAGTAGAAAGAATGATGGGATCATTAGTGGGCGCTGCTGCCGTAATGATAATACTATCGAAGCCATGGCCATTTGTGAAATTTTCACAAATACTTAATAGGTTAGGATCATTCCTGTGGAGAGCTTTATGCACACTGATTTCATTGGCAAGAGCGATCATTCTTTCTGACAAATCAATGCCAATGACATCGCAACCATTTGCCTTTAATAATTGTCCAGTCAATTGACCTAATAATCCCAGGCCGATAACGCAAATTTTTTCACCTACCAATGGGGCCGCCTGCCTTACGCCCTGAAGAGCAATGGCTCCAAGTGTGGTGAAAGAAGCCTGTTCAAAACTTACATTGTCAGGAATAGTAGCGCACAGATTTTGAGGAACCGCTACCACTTCAGCGTGCGAGGCATAATCCTGGCCTGCGCATGCAACTCGGTCTCCCGGCTGAAAATTCCCATTTGAATCTAAACTGGCCAATACAGTTCCTGCTGTACTGTATCCAAGCGCCTTCAATGAATCTAATTTAGTTTTAACCTTATTGAGAGTTGCGGCAAGACCTTCCTTTTTCATATTTTGCATTACTTGTGCCACCAGGTCGGGGCGTTGTTTTGCTTTGCCCAATAAGTTAGCCTTAGCAACTTTAACCGTGCTTTTTTCTGTTCCTGAACTAATTAATGAATATTGATTTTCAACAAGCACCATTCCTTCAG
>JBIQMJ010000112.1:0-12604 GCA_044463445.1 Segetibacter koreensis | reverse complement strand
TTTATTTAATTTATTATTTGGGTTGCAAATGTACACGAATAATTGTACCAAAGAATTTTATACGATTTGTTGGCAGAAAAATGAAACCTGTGTCAGTTTGGATGAAATGAAAATGCGTCAAAATTTCATTTCTGAAAATCCGGTTTGATAATGAGGGTCGTACCTTTGTGAATTAAAAAGGATCGTAATTTAATCCTGTATGAGGTCCCATTTTTTTTGAAGCTCAAGCATTTTTGTTTGGGGTAAACGCGGTTTTTCATAATGCCCTGCATTTGTCTTTTGCCTGAAAGCCTCATACAGCGTTACAGCGCAGGCGACAGATATATTCAAGGATTTGATAATGCCGGCCTGCGGAATTACAAAATCTCCATCCGAATACCGGCGGATATTTTCGCTGACCCCAAAAGTTTCGTTTCCAAAAACAAGGGCTATGGAATCGGTAAGTATCATTGAGTAGAGCTCTGTGGATGCTTCTCCCAAAAAGGAAGTATAAATTTTCTTATAATTTTTCCTGACCTCGTTAAAACATTCTGCTGCATTCGTAAACTGGTGTATTGACAGCCATTCCGCTGCTGTGGACGAACTTCTGTAACCCCATTTTTTGTGAGGTGGAATGCGGTCGTTTAAAATATAAACATCCTGGATCCCCACTGCATCGCAGGTGCGTAAGACTGCAGAAACATTATGCGGATCAAATACATTTTCTAAAACAACGGTAAGATCGGGTTGCCTTTTTTGAAGAACTGAAGTAAGACGATTGTATCGTTGTGGGGTCATAATATTTTGTGTTTAGAAAATAAAAATCTGCGCTATTTCTTGCTTTACTATCGCCTGTCCTCTTTCTTCACCAATTCTACCTCTGTGATGGGGCTGAACAAAAATTGTTTTTTCGTAACAATTTCTTTGCATAAAAACCGCGTCCTGATTTTTTTTTCTTTTTGATAAACCTGGCCGTTCTTAAATCTGAAAAGGCTTTCATCAGCCAATTCTTCTAATAAAAAAACACCGGGCCTGTGTGGGTCATATTTTTTTAAAACCCTTGTCAGTGGTGCTTCTGCGCAGGAACTTGCTGCGGGGTTTTTGAGCGTTTTTAATAATTCTTTTTCTATGTCGGCCGGAAATATTTTTTTTGAAATAAAGCGAGCCAATATTTTTCCAAATTCATTTTTCCACTCAGCGCCATGCGCCGTAATTCTGTTTCCATATTTTTCATAAGCTACTAAATGGCCCAACTCGTGCAATAAAGTGATGATGAAGGAATATTTATTAAGGTTACCGTTTACGCTGATGCGATGATTTTTATTGAGATGTTTATTCCGGTAATCGCCCAGTTTGGTCATGCGTTCGCGAGTCACTGTAAGATGAACCTTGTATTCTATTAAATAATACGCCACATCTTCGTAGGAGCCATCTGGCAGATAAATGCTGAGTTGTCGTAAAGGAGATTCTTTTTTAGGCATCGGTTTTTTTTCGGGCTATTTTCATTAATTGGATTACTTCCAAAAAAGTGTACACTAAATAAATTCCCATTGAAGCAAAGAGAGAAGGTTTGTTGGCCTGACCGCCCATTACCAGTATATAAATCAATATGGCTCCTACGATCACAAACATTTTAAGCAAAAGTGATGAATAAATGCCCCGGATAAATGCATTGATATTAGTGGAACGGATGCCTTTGGTTTGTAAATAAAATCCAAAAAAAGTCAGCAGGAAAAGAAGCGCATTGGCGACAACCAGGAAACCAATGTTGAAGCCATATTCCTTTAATGAGTTGCCGAACATGAAAACTATTAAATTGACTAAAAGAAAAAGGCCGATAACCGGGATAAATTTTTTAACGAGAGATTGAATCATTTTTTTGAAGTGTCTTTAATTATTTTAATGGTAAGCCCGATAATGATCAGTAGTGGCATCAGCCATACCAGCAAAGGAAAAGAAAAATTTAACCAATTGTCTGCTTTCCTTCCAATAAATATTCCAATGGCGATGCTTGCCAGGAATTGCATTCCCATTCCTGCATATTTTATCAAATCACTATTGGTTTCCTTTCTTGTTTTCAATTTGAATGGGTTTACAAATGTTCAATTTCTACATATCATTTCATGTTGTTAAAAATAAAGAGGGCATTGCATTTTAAAAGCATATTAGCTTAAAATAACCGTATTTTTAAAATAATTTTGCAGAAAATCAGTTTGTAAACAGTAAATGAACTTTTTTTGCTGATTCTTATTTCCTAAAAATAAAAATATTAATGAAAAGCCAGATCATTAAGTTGTTTCCTGTTTTATTGATCTTCTTTTTTTTATTGCCGGATGCCCGGGCTCAATTGGGCAAAATTACTTTTGATTTACAAAAAGACAAGCCGCAAAAATTTAAAGACAAACCGCTACGGTCAGAAAGGCCGCAGGATAAAAAACTGCGCCTGTTGGGAAGGTTTGTGCAGAATACTACCAGCCATTATAATTATTTTTTTAATGCCAATAACAAAATAAACAGTACCATTGAAATGGCGCGGATGGCTACTAAAGATGATTATTCGCGGCTATTACCTTATTACAGCTATTCTTTAGACAATACTGCGACACAAAAATCCCAGCTCGATTCGGTGATCCTGGAAGCAACCGCCGGTATTTTATTGCATGACCTTCGTACCAATTGGGTAGATAATTTTTATTTATTGATAGGAGAGGCGTATTACCTGCGAAAAGATTTTGATTCTGCCTCAATGACTTTTCAGTTTATCAATTACAATCTTTTTCCTAAGAAGAAAAAAAGTGATGATGATCAAATGGTAGTCGGCAGCAATGAAAATGGCAATAATAATGCGCTTAGTGTTTCCAGCAAGGAAGACAGAAACATGGTGGATAAAGTTTTCTCAAGACCCCCCAGCAGAAATGATGCATTGGTGTGGCAAATTCGTACGCTTACCGATTTGGAAAACTATTCAGAAGCCGCCGGACTTATCAATACTTTAAGAAATGATCCGCAATTTCCTGACAGGTTGCGATCTTATTTCCAGGAAGTGCAGGGCTATTGGTTTTTTAAACAAAAAATGTATGACAGCACTATCGCTTATCTCGAAAACTCTTTGCCCAATTCATTGGATTTGCAAGACCAGGCACGACGCGAATATTTGCTTGGCCAGCTTTATGAAATGAATAATAAACAGGACACCGCTTCCGATTATTACAACCTGGCCATTCGTCACACTACTGATCCCTTAATGGATATTTACGCTAATCTTAACCAGGCAAAAATGCTGAAGAGCAAAGATCCTGCTGAAATAGATAAAGGTATTGCACGGCTGCTCCACATGGCGCATAAGGATAAATTTGAACCGTACCGGGATATCATTTATTATTCTGCTGCTGACCTTGCCATGCTGAAACCGGATACCACGGCGGCGCTTTCTTTTTATAATGCGAGCACTGTTTATAATGAAACCGATCTTTCCTTAAAAAACAAAGCTTTTCTTAATCTCGCAGAACTTAATTATGACTTAAGAAATTATAAGCAGTCCTATAATTTTTATGATAGCCTTCAGGTGGGTGACACAGCTTTGAAAAATTTTGCGGATATAGAAGCAAGAAAAAATGCGTTGGCGCAGGTCGTAAGGAATCTGAATATCATTGACCGGGAAGATAGTCTTCAGCAAATTGCCGCCATGCCGGAGGCCGAAAGAAATAATTTTCTTAAAAAATTATCCAGGAAATTGATGAAAGAACGGGGATTAAAAGAAGGAGCCAATAATTATAATCCATCAGGCGCTTTTTTTAATAACCGGAACATGTCACAGGATTTTTATGGAAATAATACCAAAAAAGGCGACTGGTATTTTTATAACAATTCCGTAAAAGCCCAGGGATTAAATGAGTTTAAAAAGATTTGGGGCAAGCGGCAAAATGTGGATAATTGGAGGCGTAGTTCTTCCAGCCAGGGCGCTTCTTTAGCCGCCCGCGAAAATAATGCTGCTGCTACTTATGGTGATCCGCTTGCACCCGATTCTTCCTCAGCAAAAGAAGAAATAGTTGGAATGCCGGTGCAGCAGGACATTTCGGAGGAGGGGCTTCGTGCCAATCTTCCTTTAACGCCGCCGGCAATGGATACCAGCAATGCTAAAGTAGCCCGTTCTTTATTCCTTGTTGGAAAAGATTATCAAAATCTTTTGGAAGATTACTACGCTGCCATTGATGCCTACCAGCAATCGTTGAAAAGATTTCCGGATAGCTTGTATGGAGGAGAATTGTTTATGAATTTAGCCTTTTGTTATAAAAAAGTAGGGAACCAGGAATTGGCCGATCATTATAAGAATTTGTTAGTGAAGAATTTTAATGGCAGTGAATATGCGATGCGGGTTTTGCACCCTGAAATTTTTAATCCTTCAAAAAAAGATACCGCGGCAGAGAACAGGTACAACCATATTTATAACTTATTTATCGAAGGCAGTTTTGACCAGGCGATCAAAGACAAGAATGAAGCAGATAGCCTTTATGGGAAGAGTTATTGGAATCCGCAATTGCTCTACATTCAATCAGTTTATTACATTCAAAAAAGAGAAGATAGCGCTGCTAAAATAGTCTTGCAACAAATAATAGATAATTATCCTAAAACACCAATGCAGGAAAAAGCCAGGACCATGCTCGACGTTTTAGGACGGCGCGACAGTATCGAACGCTATCTTACCAATCTTGAAGTGGTAAGGGCAAAGGAAGATTCGCAGATAGTAGTTTTTGATGATTCAAAACCAGTGAATAAGCTGGCTGCACCGACCGTAACGGTTGAAAAGCCCGTGATTCAAAATGAAAAAGTAGTAGCTGGCAAAGCGGAGTTGAACCCCGATAAAAAATTAGCGCCGCCCATAAAAAAATCAGGCTTTATTTTTGATCCGATGGAACCGCAAAACGTGGTAATGATGCTAACAAAAGTAGATCCGGTGTATAGCAGTGAAGCAAGAAATGCGTTCAACAGGTTCAACAGCCAAAGCTATACTACCAACCAAATTCAGATTGTGAAAGATACTTTGGACAGTGAACGGACATTATTGGTGTTTTCTCAATTTGCCAGTGCGCAGGAAGCAATAAAGTATATGGATAAACTAAAACAGGCTGCACCGTCACAGGTTTCATGGCTGCCTGCGGCGAAATATAATTTTTATATTATCTCGGAAAGCAATCTTGAAATTTTAAAAGAAAATAAAGATTTACAGAATTATATAGATCTGTTGAATAATAAGTATCCTGGAAAATTTTAAAATATTCTTTCAGTATTATTTAATATTTTTCGGATTTTAAAGAATTAAAAATGCAAAATCCTCCCCGGAAAAAAGTAGATAAAAAGCCTAAGATAAAAGCAAGTGTAAAAATATTGTGGACGCTGGTCGCTGCCGGGTTCGCATTGTTTATAGTTGTTTTGGCTTCAGCATATTTTGGTGTATTTGGAAAATTACCCTCATTGGAAGAATTGGAAAATCCACAGGCCAACCTGGCCACCGAAATTTACGCCAATGATGGCAAAACCCTCATGGGAAAAATATATACCGAAAACAGGGTGCAGGTAGATTATAAGGATATTTCAAAAAGTGTAATTGATGCACTGATTTCCACAGAAGACATTCGGTTTTATGAACATTCCGGGATCGATCCGATTGCCCTGGGCCGCGCCATTAAAGGATTTGGCAGCCAGGGTGGTGCCAGTACGATTACCCAACAACTGGCAAAAAATATTTTGCACCAGGGCCACGGCTCCATATTAAAAAGAGGCATTGATAAAATAAAAGAATGGATTGTCGCCTTAAAGCTGGAGCGCAATTTTACCAAGCAGGAAATTATTGCTTTATACCTGAACCGCGTTTCGTGGTTAAATGTGTACGGCATCAGAAATGCTTCTTTGGTGTATTTTCAGAAAGAGCCTTCCAAACTCACTCCGGATGAAGCCGCCCTGTTAGTCGGGATGCTGAGTGGGCCTGGAAGATATGATCCAAGGCACAATCCCAAAGCGGCTTTGGGCCGGAGAAACCTGGTGTTGGATCGTATGGTCACCAATAATGACCTTTCTGCGCCGGAGGCAGCTATCTTAAAGAAAAAACCGCTTGACGTAAAATACAAACTGGTAAGTGAGAGCCAGGGAATTGCACCGTATTTCCGCTCTGTACTTACCAAAAAACTGCAGGATTGGTGCAACACCCACAAAAACCCGGTGACAGGGGATAATTATGATCTTTACAGGGATGGATTGAAGATCTACACAACTATCGATCCTAAAATGCAATTATATGCTGAAGAAGCGGTGGTGAAACACATGACTTCCATGCAAAAGAATTTCAACCGGCAGCTTCCAAAAAAAGTTTGGAAAGGCCAGGAATATATTTTGAATAGTGCAATGAAGGAAAGCGAGCGCTGGAAAAACATGAAGCAAAACGGATCATCAGATGCTGAAATTAAAAAATCTTTTTATCAGCCTGTGAGGATGAAGATTTTTGCCTGGAATAAGAACCGTGAGACAGACACTGTTATGACGCCGATTGATTCCATTAAATATTGCAAGCAAATGATGCAAACCGGTTTTTGTGTGATGGATCCTGTAACCGGGGAAGTGAAAGCATGGGTGGGAGGAATTGATTTTAAATGGTTCAAATATGATCACGTAACCGCCAACCGACAGGTGGGTTCTACATTTAAACCCATTCTTTATACATTGGCGATTACAGATGCAGGAATGACGCCCGATTCTTATATTGGGGGAAAACCGATCACTCTTGCCAATAAAACCATTACAGGCCCGGGTGGCACTATGGCCTATTGTCTTGCCAAATCTATCAATGTCGCTGCCTTTGACCTGATGAGCCGAATCGGCCCCAAAAAAACAGTGGAATTCGCTCATTTATGCGGAATAAAAAGTGATATTCCCCAGGTGCCCTCCATTGCTTTGGGATCTGCGGATATTCAATTGATAGAGATGTTGCAGGCCTATACTATGTTTCCCAACAGGGGATTTAATACCGAACCAATCTACCTTACCAAAATTGAAGATAAGAATGGGAATATTTTAGAAACTTTTGAGCCAAAAGTAAAGCAGGTAATCAGTGAAGTAGATGCTTACACCATGGTAAAAATGATGGAAGGAGTGGTGAATTATGGAACTGGCGGTTCAATGCGCTGGAGATACAATATTCAAAGTGCGATCGGGGCTAAAACCGGAACTACCAATGATAATACGGATGGATGGTTTATAGGATACACTCCACAATTACTGGCGGGCGCCTGGGTAGGGAATGATGATCCGTTTCTCCATTTGCCTAAATATGGAACCGGGGGGGGAAGCGATATGGCTATGCCTGAATGGGCTTATTTTATGCAAAAAGTATATGCTGATAAATCATTAGGGATTGATCCCAAAGCTACTTTTCAAAAACCGGTTGAACTTAATAACAATCCGATCTATGCGGATCAGAATTTTGCGGCGCTTTCCCAGGAAGGGCAAGGAATAGATTCTGCAGATGTACAGGGGAATGGAGATGCCAATGATTATGCGGCACCTACTGATGTTCCGGTAGAATCAGATTTTTCCAAACCCCAGCCGAAAAAAACTGAGCCGAAAGAAACCGCTAAACCCATTGGACCCAAAAATTATATTCCCAATCCTCCGCCTGCAAATGAGACTGAAAGAAAACCCAAAAATGTGATGCCCAAAAAATCTGCCGGCCCAAAGAGCGATTATTAAAAAAAGAAAAAAATATAGAGGGAAAAATCTTTTATAAATTCTCAATTACCAAAGGTTTCTCATCCGGAAAAATCATACCGGAGCCAGATTAGTAGCATTATATTTGCACATTAAAAAACTGAAATCTAAAAAAACCGGATTATGAAAAAAATACAAATACTCTTCCTGGGTTTCATCTGTTTTTCGGCGACGAACCTGGTTGCCCAATCCAAAGCGGCATTAAAACTACCTGCCAATAAAACATACCAGGTGGTGAATACCCTGGAAACTAACAGCTCAACCGAGGTGCAGGGACAGACGATGGAATCTACGGCAAATATTACTTCCACCTATAACATAGCGATAAAAGGCAAAACAGGTGATGAGTATAACCTAAGCAGTACTCTTTCTCATATCAATATGAACATGAGTATGATGGGCCAAAATATTAAGTTTGATTCTGACAGTACCAATGATATGAATGGCGAGTTCGGAACTGCTTTAAAAGATTATATCAATCAGCCAAAAGATTTGAAAATGGATAATACAGGAAATGTTTCGGCCGGATCAGAAGACACCAGTTTGAACGACCTGGTCAAAAGATTGCATCTTGCTCAAAATGGTTTTGGAACCCAGTTGGCTTTTTTGCCTTTGCCTGCCAATGCAAAAGCAGGTGATACCTGGCAAGAAAACCTTAGCAGTGATGGCATGTCAAGGATTACTCATTATACCATAAAAGAAATCAATGGAAATATTGCTACAATTTCTTTCAATACCATTGATTCTGTTTCCACCACGATGGAGCAGAACGGGATGGAAATCGCTACCAAAACCAGTGGTAAATCTACCGGCGAAGAAAAGGTAAATCTGAAGACAGGAGTTGTCCAATCCATTACTTCCAAAGGTGACGCTTCGGGTACCGTAACCGCTATGGGCCAGGATTTTCCTATGTCAGCAAAAATAACTTCATCCACCACGGTGAAGGAATTGTAATAATTGTTGGATAAAAATTTTGAAAGTGCTGCAAGAAAAAAATTACACGGTTTTTTGTTTTCGGAAGAAAGTAAACGAATAAAAAGCAGGGTTTTTATTCGGATGAATTCCGAGGTTTTTTTTTATTAACTTTTTATGAATCCAGCCCAAGCGCTATAATTATTATTTTCGCAGTGTGAAAAAATATCAGGCTTACTTTTTCTATTTTTTTTATTGGATCTTATTTTTTATTGCGGCCAAAATTGCCTTTTTACTCTATCATCCGGCGCTTAAAGAAACATTAACCGGGTCTGAGATTTTCAAAGTGTTTTTATACGGATTGAGAATGGACGCCTCTTTCGCAGCTTACATTTGTATTTTTCCTTTTTTTTTATTTTTGATAAAATCTGTCGCGGTAAAATTCCAGGTAAAAAAAATCATACGGGTATATACATATGTTCTCGTAATTATAATTTCATTTTTAATCATTGCCGATCTTGAATTGTATAATGCCTGGGGTTTCAGGATGGACGCAACGCCACTGCAATATTTTAAGACACCCGAAGAAATGGGCGCCACTATTTCTACTGCGCCCGTGCTGTTGCTTTCTGTTATTTTCATTTTTATTGCCGGGGCTTTTATTTTAATTTATAAGAAATTTTTTGATGTTTTTGCAGGATACTCCAATAATCGGGTTACGGTGGCGAATATTTTTTTTCCTGCTTTTCTTTTGGCGTTCCTGTTTGTGCCGATCCGCGGAGGCATTCAAAAAATTCCGATGAACATCAGCGATGCCTATTTTTCTGAAAAGATTTTTGCAGATCATGCTGCGATTAATTTACCATGGAACGTAATGTTTTCAATCTTAAACCGGAATAATCCCCAAAACCCTTTTGAATATTTCCCTTTCAAAAGATCTAAAAAATTAGTGGACAGCCTTTACGCAACCGGGCCTAAAAAAATTCCTTCAATTGTCTCCGTTGATAAGCCCAATGTGATCCTTATCATTTTAGAAAGTTTTACTGCCAAATGGCTGGGTTGCCTTGGAGGGGTTCCCGATGTTACCCCTAATCTGGACAGCATTGCCGCACAGGGCTTGTTATTTACTAACATCTATGCAGCAGGTGACCGGAGTGAAAAAGGCCAGGTGGCTATTTTGAGCGGCTACCCCAACCAGGCCATCACCTCCATCATAAAAACACCGACGAAAACAAGACAGCTTCCTTCCATCAACCAGTCATTGGAAAAAATTGGATATCGTTCCAGTTATACTTATGGCGGTGAGTTGGAATTCGCCAATATCAAATCCTATCTTATCAATATAAAAATGGATCAACTTAAAGATAAATATTCTTTCCCTTTGTCGGAGCGGACTACCTCGTGGGGGGTGCATGATCAATATGTATTTGATCATTTTTACAAGGATATCCAAACTAAAAAACAACCCTTTTTTGCTACCGTTTTTACACTGAGCAGCCATGAGCCTTATGATGTTCCCATGAAAACGCGTTTCCAGGGAAGCGACCGCACAACGCTTTTTAAAAATTCAGTGTATTATACTGATAGTATTGTGGGCAGTTTTATAAAACGATTAAAGCAACTTCCGCTGTGGAATAATACGTTGGTGATAATGGTCGCTGATCATGGACATCCGCTGCCTGGCAATGATCCTAATGACAGGCCCTCCAAATTTCATATTCCTTTGATTTTTACCGGCGGCGCTTTGACTTTAAAAGGAAAAATAAATACGATAGGATCACAAACAGATATCGCTTCTACACTTTTAGACCAGCTTCATTTGCCTTCCAAAAAATTTTCATGGAGCAAGGATTTGCTGGATTCTTCTGCCAGATCGTTTGCATTTTATTCTTTCAATAATGGATTTGGGTTCGTCACTCCCAAAGGAACGGAAACGATGGATAATGTATCTAAGAGGCCTATATTTATTTCACCTGGTTTTGACACATCAGTAATAAAATTCGGGAAAGCATATATGGAATATTCCTACCAGGATTTTTTAAACCGTTAAAAGGCAATATAACTATTATCAGAACGAATAAATATTTTCTTTTTTCTGTTATCTTTGAGTAGATGATTGCAATGAGATTTTTAAAAGTTGCTATTGAGATAAATTGTAGAAATTTTGTAGCTCAAATGGGTGTAATTGAATTTCTGTTAATAGAAATGGGAAGGCGAGGGGCTGAATTGGTTATAGTAAATTCTTTATCTATGTATAAAATAAAACATTTCATTGAATGGCAGGTATTTGGTGTTTGTACCGCCATCGGTGAAAAAATGGGTATTGCCACTTCTGAGATTCGTCGTTATTTTATTTATATTTCTTTTCTTACTTTAGGCTCTCCTGTTATATTTTACATGATTCTCGCATTCTGGATGAACGTGAAAAATTATATTAAAAACTCTCGCAGGAATCCTTTGAGATATCTTTAGGGAACAAAACCAAAAACACCCGTCATTTTTGAAAAGTATAATTATCCATTATTTATTCGTTCACTGCGAACAGCAGGCTGCTACATTCCGGTTCGTGATAACTTAAAAGAAAAACTAAATTTAAATAGCATGAATAATCTAAAGATTACTTTATTTGTTTGTTTATTGTTTACTGTGAATTCTTTATCTGCACAGGATTTGAAAGCAGAAATTAAAATTGATGCACAACGACAAATCGGGCAAATTGATTCATTAATCTATGGAAATTTTACTGAGCATCTCGGCAGGTGTATTTATGGTGGTATTTATGATCCTTCCTCAAAGCAGGCAAATGAAAATGGATTCAGAAAGGACGTCTTAGCGGCTGTTAAGGATCTGCACGTTACCCAGGATCGCTGGCCCGGCGGTAATTTCGCCAGCGGCTATCATTGGATGGACGGAATTGGTCCTGTTGATAAAAGGCCTAAACGAAAAGACCTGGCGTGGGGTGCAATAGAAACCAACCGCGTAGGCACTGATGAGTTTATGCAATGGGCAAAAGAAGCCAATGTGCAGCCTTATCTCTGTGTAAATTTAGGTACAGGAACTATAGAAGAAGCAAGAGACTGGGTAGAATATTGCAACGCAGATACCGGAATTTATTACAGCAATTTACGGGCATCAAACGGTCATGTGCAGCCATACAATATAAAATATTGGGGCCTTGGAAATGAAATGGATGGCCCATGGCAAATGGGACACCTGAATGCTGAAGATTATACCAAAAAGGCATTGGAAGCAGCCAAACTCATGAAATGGAGCGACAACAAAATAAGCCTAGTAGCCAGTGGAAGCAGCAATTATGGCGCCGATTGGCAACATTGGAACAGCACCGTTATTGACGGGCTTTTTGATTATGTGGACTACATTTCTCTTCATCATTATGCAGGCAACCGCGACCATGATCATTATAAATTTATGGCCTCTACAGAAATGGTAAATAATGTGATAGACATTACCAGAGGTATTATAAAAGCTGAACAACAAAAAAGAAAATCACACAAACCTTTATACATTGCATTTGATGAATATAATGTGTGGTACAGAACGGGCGGAAAAGAAGGACTGGAAGAACATTATAATTTGCAGGATGCGCTGGTGGTGGCGCAATACCTGAACACATTTGTGAGAAACGCGGACATTGTGAAAATGGCTAACATGGCGCAACTGGTGAATGTGATAGCGCCCATGATGATTACGAATGACAAACTTTGGAAACAAACTATCTATTATCCGCTGCAGCTTTTTGCTTCCAATTGTTATGGCGAATCGCTGGATACATATCTCAATTGCGATACTTATGATGCAGGCGATTATAAAAAAGTGCCTTACCTGGATGTGTCCTCTGCATATAATGATAAAACAGGCGAATTGGTAATTAGTGTGGTAAACCGCCATCTTGAAAAATCTATTGAAACCAATATTGCAAACCAGTTCGGAAAAC
>JBIQMJ010000111.1:0-12656 GCA_044463445.1 Segetibacter koreensis | reverse complement strand
TGTGCGGATGCGCAATCAAAACCCTGGAAAAAGGGAATCGTAGAAGAAGAATTTATTTTCAATAAAGCGCCTTTTCCCTCTTGTCATGCAGCGACAATTGCTGAAACGCCGAAAGGCCTTGTGGCAGCGTGGTTTGGCGGCACGAAGGAGAGAAACCCGGATGTGGAAATTTATGTGAGTCGCAAAATAAACAATGTTTGGACAAAGCCGGTTTCAGTAGCGAACGGTATTCAAAATGACACGCTGCGTTATCCAACCTGGAATCCTGTTTTGTACCAGGTTCCCGGTGGCGATCTTTTATTATTTTATAAAGTTGGCCCAAAGCCTTCTGCATGGCATGGATGGATGAAAACGTCGCATGACAATGGCGTTACCTGGAGCGAAGCAAAATCTTTACCCCCCGGATTCATCGGGCCGGTAAAAAATAAACCGGTACTGGTTGGTAACAATAAATTGCTTTCTCCCTCAAGCACAGAGGACGACGGCTGGAAAATACATTTTGAAGAGAGCAATGATTTTGGAAAAACCTGGCGATGGATCGGGCCAATCAACGATGGTAAAACTTTTAATGCTATTCAGCCAAGTATTTTAATTTATAAAGACGGAAAACTTCAAATATTGACCCGCAGCAAGAACAGGGCTATTCTTCAATCATGGTCTTCAGATAACGGCGAAACATGGTCGCCGCTGAAAAAAACATCTCTGCCCAACAATAATTCCGGAACCGATGCGGTGACATTAAAAGATGGAAGGCAATTATTGGTTTATAATCATGTATTACCACCAGGAAATGAAGCGAAAGGCGCCCGAACTCCTTTGAATGTTGCCTTGAGCAAGGATGGTGAAACGTGGTATGCTTCTTTGATTTTAGAAGATTCCCCGATAAGTCAATATTCCTATCCATCAGTAATACAAGGCAAAGACGGAATGGTCCACATCGTTTATACGTGGCGAAGACAAAAAATAAAATATGTAAAAGTAGATCCGTCAAAATTGGAAATGATCAAAATTGTTGATGGTAAATGGCCTGTCATGAAAGGCTACACACCACCAAAAGGAGCAACCATTTCCGACGATTAATTGCAAAAGTTTTAGATGAAAAGCCTGCCCCTTCTTGATCTTGCCATTATTTTTATTTACCTGTTGGCCATGGTCCTGGTAGGATTTTATTTTTCAGGAAAAAATAAAAATGCCGAACAATTCACCAAAGCATCAGGGAGCATACCTGGATGGGCTATCGGAATTTCTATTTATGCCACGTTTTTAAGCAGCAATACTTTCTTAGGTGTACCGGGCAAAGCATTCGGAAGCAACTGGAATTCATTTGTGTTTAGCATTTCTATGCCTTTTGCTGCGTGGATTGCTTCAAAATATTTCGTTCCTTTTTACCGCAGCACAGGCGAAATTTCCGCTTACACACATTTGGAAAAAAGATTTGGTCCATGGGCCCGCACTTATACTGTCATTTGTTTTTTATTGACGCAACTGGCAAGAATGGGTTCTGTATTTTTTGGTATTGCGTTAAGTCTGCAGGCTTTGCTGGGTTTATCTATGGCTTCTATAATGATTGTGATGGGAGTTTGCATCATAATTTATACAGTTCTGGGCGGAATGGAAGCGGTGATATGGACAGAAGTGGCTCAGGGAATTATAAAAACACTGGGTGCTGTTTTAATTTTATATCTGATCATTTCAGGCATGCCGGGAGGTATTTCTCAGATTATCAAAATTGGTATAAGTGATCATAAATTTAGTTTGGGGAGTTTCTCACCAGACCTCACTCAATCTACGTTTTGGGTGGTTTTTTTCTATGGATTCTTTATCAACCTGAACAATTTTGGGATGGATCAAAATTATATACAAAGATATCATACAGCACGATCTTCAAAGCAGGCTTCAAAATCTATTTGGTTTTGTGTGGCATTGTATGTTCCGGCTTCTTTATTATTTTTTATAATCGGGACCGGATTATTTTCTTATTATCACATTCACCCCGAATTAGTTGAATCAGTAAAACAGCAGGTGGCTGCTGAAAGGCTTGGTGGAACAGCATCCGATGCAGGTATATCTCGTCTTGCATCGACATTAAAAGCTGCTGATTATGGAGATAAGGTAATGCCTTATTTTATGGTAACACAAATTCCTAAAGGACTGCTCGGATTAATTGTGTCAGCAATTCTTGCAGCAGCGATGAGTACGATCAGCTCGGGAATGAATGCTTCCGCAACCGTTTTTACCATGGACATTTATAAAAGGTATTTTCGGCCCAACATAACTGATAAAAGGAAATTATTTACACTTCATATGGCAACAATTGTGTTTGGTTTACTGGGATTAGGGACCGGTATATCGATGATCGGCGTAAAAAGTTTGCTTGATGTCTGGTGGGAACTTTCAGGAATTTTTGCCGGCGGTATGTTGGGGTTGTTCCTGTTGGGCATCATTAGCAGACAAACAAAAAATCATGAAGCATTTACCGCAACTATTATTGGGATCATTGTCATTCTTTATCTCAGCCTTTCGCGATACATTCCTGAAAAATATGCTTTTCTAAGAAGCCCGTTGCACTACAACATGGTAATTGTTGTTGGCACATTAACTATTTTTTTAAGTGGTTTATTATTAACCGCAGCAAAAAGAAAATTGATCTTAAGATTGCCTAAAGCATATCCTTATCAACATGCTGATGCATTGGGAAATGTTGCGGATAAAAACACTTTAATAGAAAATAAATGAACGATTCAAAAATAATGTATGAATAAGATGGAAAAGAAATTTGTTCCGGTGATGATAACACCCTACGATTTGAAAGCAAAGATTGACCTGAACGCCGTTTCGCGATTAATAGATTTCTATCTTGCGGCAGGAGTAAAGGGATTTTTTGCAAATTGTCTCAGCAGCGAAATGTTTAGCATCAGCGAAGACGAGCGAATTTTGCTTACCAAACACGTCGTTGATTATGTAAAGGGCCGGGTTCCTGTTGTGGCCACTGGTTCATTCGGATTAACTGTTGAAGACAAGGCGGTTTTTACCAAAAAAATTTATGACACCGGTGTGGATGCGGTAATAATGATCACCGGCCATTTTGCTAAAGTCGAAGATCCCGATGACACACTGCTGAAGAATTTTGAAAAAATCCTTGCTCTTACATCATCGATTCCATTGGGAATGTATGAATGCCCTGCGCCATATAAAAGAATCATTCCGGCAACAATTTTTAAAAAGTTGCTGGATTCGGGAAGATTGGTTTATCATAAGGATACGTGCATCGATTTAAAGCAGGTCAAAGCTAAAACCGACATTGCAAAGGATTACCGGCAATTTGAATTCTACGATGCTCATACACCCAATGCTATGTTTTCCTTGCAAATGGGTGCAAAAGGAATGTCGTCTATTTCCGGAAATTTTTATCCGGAAGTGTTGGTTTGGATGTGTAACCATGCGAACGATCCTGCAAAACAGGAAGACGTAAAATGGCTGCAATCAGAATTAACGAGAGTAGATCCATTGATCCATATTGCTTATCCTTTGAGCGCCAAATATTTTTTACAAAAACGTGGATTACCGGTTAGAACAATTAGCCGCGCACAGGCTATCCAGTTAACTCCTGAACAAAGAAAAATATTAGATGATATTTATGATAGTTTTTTAGGCTGGTGTAAACGGCTGAGTATTGAACCTGTAAATACAAATTCACTTTAGTAAACAAACAAATATCACCGATTCTTAATTTCCTTCTGACATGGTTTGTGTCTTCATGAACCATTCTATTTACTTTTTCCGGTTAAGGAAAATAATCCATCAATTTAGTTGATTCGCCTATTTATTTTGAATAATTGCGCCGTTAATTTTATTGAACAGCTTTATTACCCGTTTCATCAATGGTTACTTACGATTCTAAAAGCTTAATTGATATATTTTTTTGATAAAAAAGTTCACAATGAAAATATTGCATGTTATTTTCTTTTTTTTGTTGATATCAACTAAAACATCTTTTGCACAAAATTCCGATGATCAGTTTAAAGAACCTTTAAAGGAAGTAATATCCGACATTGAACAAAGATTTGACGTCCATATAAGGTACCCGGAAGATTTGGTAAAAGACCGCTGGGTAACTTATGCCAAATGGCGTTTCAGGCCCACGTTGGAAGAAACTTTATCAAATGTGCTCACATCCCAGGATATATCTTTCACAAAGGAAGGGGATAAAAAATACAAGCTGAAATCTTATGAATATTATCTGAAAACTCCGGCAGAAGGAAAGGAACAATTACAATATTTATCTACTTTATACCATGATGAACAGGGTTTTGAAAAGCGCAAGGCTCTGTTAAGAAGCTGCATTCTTAAAACGTTGATGCTCGACAAACTTCCAGCAAAACCTGATTCAAAGCCAATCGTAACGCAGATAAGAAAAATGGATGGATACACTGTTCAAAACATAGCGATTGAAACATTACCCGGCGTTTATGTTTCAGGTTCATTATATCGCCCTGCAAAAATAAAAGGTAAAATTCCGGTGATTATGAATACGGTTGGGCATTTTAGCGGCGGCCGTTACCGGGCAGATTGTCAATACCGGTGCGCGATGCTTGCAAAGATGGGAGCTATGGCTTTTAGTTACGACCTTTTTGGCTGGGATGGTGAATCACTGCTCCAGGTGACATCCGCGGATCACCGCAGAGCTCTGGTAGAAAGCTTACAGGCACTGAACGCTACGCGGATTCTTGATTTTTTATTGTCATTGAAAGAAGTGGATACAAACCGTGTGGGCATTACAGGTGCTTCCGGTGGAGGAAGCCATACGATGGCAATGACAGCAATAGACAGTCGCATCAAATTAAGTGTGCCTGTGGTAATGATGTCATCCTATCACAGCGGCGGTTGTCCATGCGAAAGCGGCATGGGAATTCATTTGTGTGGTGGCGGCACCAACAATGTTGAGATAGCTGCAATGGCTGCCCCACGTCCACAACTTATTATATCAGACGGTAAGGATTGGACACAACACGTTCCTGAAATGGGTTTCCCTTTCGTGGACAGAGTGTATGGATTTTATGGTAAAAAGGATAACGTTAAGAATGTTCATTTGGGAAATGAAGGTCACGACTACGGCTTTTCAAAACGAAAAGCAATGTATGAATTTATAGCAGAACATTTCGGGCTCAACATGAATGCGGTTAAGGATAAAGAAGGAAATATAACTGAGTCGGATGTTACCATTGAGAAAGCTCCGGCTATGTATGTTTTTGGAGACAAAGGGGAAAGATTGCCAGCCAATGCAGTGAAGGGTTTTGAAAACATTTCAAAAATATTTACGGAAGAAGTAGCACAAGCACATAATCAACGCTATAAAGTAGGGGTGATAGATCTGATGCTTTTGAAACGCCAGAAATTAGGGGCTTTTCAAGTGGCCAAAGATGTCGGAGCAGATGGTTTGGAAGTAGATATGGGTGGACTTGGAAACCGTGTGACTTTTGATAATAAACTTTTAACAGACAGCATTAGGGAGCAATTTTTAAATAAAGCAAAAGAACTGGACCTGCAAATATGTTCGCTTGGTATGACTGGCTATTATGCACAATCATTTTGTGAGCGACCACAATTCATACAGTCTGTTCAGGATTGTATGAAAACAATGAAACTGATGAATGTGAAAGTCGCTTTTCTTCCTCTCGGGGTTCAATGTGATTTGGTGAAAAGTCCAGGCTTGAGAGATTCGGTTGTAAGCCGCTTAAAAGTCGCCGGTAAAATGGCGCAGGATGCAGGAGTTGTGATAGGAATTGAAACGGCACTCGATGCTACTGGAGAATTAAAATTGCTACAGGATGTTGGTTCACCTGCCATAAAAAGCTATTTCAATTTTTCCAATGCCATAAAGAACGGGCGCAATCTTGAAAAAGAATTACGGATCCTGGGTAAAGACAATATCATACAAATTCATTGTACGGATGATGATGGAGTGTGGTTGCAGAATGATCCAAAGATCGATATGCACAGAGTAAAAGCAACTTTAGATAAAATGGGCTGGAGTGGATGGCTTGTTATTGAAAGATCAAGAGATGCGAAAGACCCACGTAATGTGAAAAAGAATTATGGTGCAAATACGGCGTATGTAAAATCCATTTTTCAAACCGCAAATTGAGATTTTAAAATATGAAGGTTCAATCTCAATATTTTTTTATTATCCTTTTATTTTCATTTAGTATTGTTTTAAAAGCACGCGCCGCAGAAATTTGGGTTGCTGTAAATGGATCGGATAAAAATAGCGGGACAAAAGAAAAACCATTGGCTACTGTTGCGATGGCTTTGCGTAAGGCGCGTGAACTTCGTCGTTTGAATGATCCGTCAATTAAAGAGGGCATCCACATAAAAGTTGAAAAAGGAGTTTATCAATTTTTTGAACCGTTATTCATTCGTCCTGAAGATTCCGGAACAGAAAGTAGTCCCACAATTATTGAAAACGCAGATAAAGAAAATCCTGTTTTTAGTGGTGGCATAAATATTACAGGTTGGCAAAAATCAACAGGAATAGTAAAGGGTCTGCCCAAAAAATCCCAAAATAAAATCTGGGTTGCGGATGCGCCAACGGTCGCAGGAAATGTTTTAAACTTTCGACAACTCTGGATCAATAATGTAAAAGCCATTCGTGCAAAAAGTGCAACAGGAGAAAGCATGGATCGCATTCTGTCATGGGATCATGAAACAGAAAGTTGTGAAATTCCAAAACCTAATGTTGATCTTTCAAATACGGAAGGAATAGAAATGTTCATCCAGCAATGGTGGGCGGTTGCTATTTTAAGAATAAAGAAAGTACAGGTTAAAGGTGACCGTGCCCTATTGACATTTTATCAGCCTGAAAGCAGGATCGAATCAGAGCATCCCTGGCCTGCGCCATGGTTATCTGCAAAAACCGGCAATTCACCATATTATTTAACGAATGCAATTCAGTTTTTGGATGAACCGGGAGAATGGTATCTCGATTTGAAAAACAGGAAAGTATATTATTGGCCGCGTGACAATGAAAATTTAAATACTGCAAGTGTTATAGCTCCAAGGTTGGAAACTTTAGTAAAAGTGGAAGGAAATATTGACCATCCTGTTTCCTATGTTTTCTTTAAAGGAATTTCGTTTATGCATGTGGGTTGGTTACGTCCTTCGCAATTCGGACATGTGCCTTTGCAGGCTGGCATGTATTTACTGGATGCTTATAAATTAAAAATAGCCGGGACTCCCGATAAAAAACGATTGGAAAACCAGGCCTGGGTGGGAAGGCCGAAAGCCGCGGTTGAAGTGAGTTATGCAAATCACATCAACTTTCAAGCATGCAGGTTTCAACATCTTGCATCGACAGGATTGGATTATCTAACAGGCACACGTGATGATGAAATCAAAGGAAATCTTTTTAAAGATATTGGTGGATCAGGAATGTTGTTTGGAACCTTTTCTAATGGGGCGCAAGAAGCGCATTTGCCGTATAATCCGAAAGATGAAAGAGAAATTTGCACTAATGAACAAATCATAAATAATTTGGTAACTAATGTAACAAATGAAGATTGGGGCTGTGTAGGTATAGGTGCGGGTTTCGTAAGGGAAATCAACATAGAGCACAATGAAGTTTGCAATATTTCTTACACTGGAATAAGCGTGGGATGGGGCTGGACAAAAAATCGCAATGCCATGCGCGACAACAAAATTAATTTCAATAGGATAAACCACTATGGGAAACATTTATACGATGTTTCCGCGATTTATACTTTATCTGCCCAGCCCAATTCGGAGATAAAAAATAATTATATCGATAGTATTTACAAAGCGCCTTATCCGCACGACCCCGATCATTGGTTTTATTTATACACCGATGAAGGTTCATCTTATTTTACTATAAAAGATAACTGGTGCCCTGCACAAAAATTTTTGCAAAATGCAAACGGCCCGGGCAATGTTTGGGAGAATAATGGGCCACAGGTTTCTTCAGATGTAAAGCAAAAAGCAGGAATACAAAAGCCGTATCAATATTTATTGAAAGAAAAAACTGTTGATAAAATCCCGCTGATTAATTCAGCAAAGGATGACGAAGAAGTAATGGAAAAAGTAAAAAAAATACGAAGCAGAAACCAATTATGTATTGAGGTTACCGGCCAATCTAAAATGTTATTGAATCCGTCATTCTTTAAAAATATTTGCATTAAAAATAAAATTCCTGTGCAGGATATTTTTGGATGGAAAAATCACCTGGTTGTTTATGATACGCTACAAACACCCGGTGATTTACAAAAAGAAATAGAGACTGCTTATCCAAACGCTAAAGTTAGCGGGTACCGCGAACTTGTTTATGAATTCAATGAAAGCCACTGTTCTAAGGCAAAAAATAGCAACCAGTGGAGTAATATTTTAATGACCGCCAATTTGGTCAAAGATACGTTGATGCAAAACCAGTATTTAAACTATCATGCTACTCAATTTGAAAAATGGCCGGAAGTGGCTAAAGGATTCTGCAATGCGGATTTTCAACAGATCGTTGTTTTGAAAAGCGGGAGACAGTTAATGTTGATTATCAGCATTCCGAAAGGAAAGACTTTGGATGAATTAAATCCAAAAACAACTGAAAACAATTCGCGTGTGGATGAATGGAATTCAATAATGAAAAAATACCAGAAGGGAATTGAAGGAACCAAGCCAGGCGAAACATGGGTGGTTTTAAAACCGGTTTTTTAAATTTTAAATGTATGTTACAAATTGGAATATTAGGATTAGGTGAAGGCCGGAGCACTATGTCAGCGGCTTTGCAAAGCGATAGATATCAATTGAGAATGATTTGTGATGCAAATGAAGAACTATGTAAACAACGTAGCGATGAATTCAATTTCCCCAATTATACAACGAATTATCAGCAAATGCTGAATGATAAAAACATTGATGTCATTGCTATCTACACGCCTGATCATTTACATGCACAACATGTTAAACAAGCTTTGCTTCACAACAAAAATGTAGTGTGTACGAAGCCATTTATTGATGATTTAAATAACGCAAAAGAATTATTGCAACTACAGCAGCAAACAGGGAAGAAAGTTTTTGTAGGACAAAGCTCGCGTTTTTTTGAACCTGCAAAAAGGCAGCGCAAAGATTTTGAAGCAGGCCAAATCGGAGAATTAATTACCATCGAAAGTAATTATAATGCTGATCACCGGTGGTTTTTAGAAAAAAAATGGGCCTTGGAAAAATCTTTCAAATGGTTGTATGGCGGATTAAGTCATCCCGTTGATTTTGTACGTTGGTATTTGCCCCACATTGAAGAAGTAATGGGCTATGGAATGATTAGCGCGAATGGGAAAGCCGCCGGCTTAAAAAATGAAGACACAATGCATTTTATTTTTAAAGCAGAAGACGGGCGTATTGCCAGTGTGAGTGGCAGTTATACAGGACCGACGCAACCTGCAAAAAGAGACAGCGGTATGACGTGCATTCTTCGTGGCACAGAAGGCGCCAGCCAGGCAGATTATCATGAATTGAGATATTCAATTACAGATAAAACCGGAGAAGAAAAAATGATTTTGTGGGGCGATGATACGTTGAAGTATTATTTCCGTTTTGAAGGTCAAAGCCATCATGCAGGTGAATATCAAAATTATCTGGAATACTTTGCAGATTCCATCGAACAAAATTTCACAGCTTATCCTGATATGAAAGAAGGCATTATCACCATAGCATTGTTGCAGGCCATGGATGAGTCTTTGAAAACCGGTAAACCTGTTAAAGTAGAGGAATTTCTAAGTCGTTATAACCTTCAAAAATTACCAGCAACGCCTTAAATTATGAACTCTATTTATAACTCTCTAAAACCGATAGATTTCGTAGTGGTGGGTATTTACCTTTTGCTATTGTTTGGATTGGGCTATTGGGTAAGCTTTGTCAAAAAAAGAAAGCCGGATGAGAATTTATTTTTAGCGCAACATTCTTTAAAGTGGTACAGCATTGGTTTAAATATGTGGGGAACAAATGTAGGGCCTTCTATGCTGATTGCTTCTGCAAGTATCGGATATACAACCGGTATTGTTGCGGGTAATTTTGCCTGGTATGCTTTTGTATTTATTCTATTATTGGCTGTTGTTTTTGCGCCAAAATATTTAGGTGCAAAAGTTTCGACTTTGCCTGAATTTATGGGCAAACGTTTTGGTGATCAAACACGGAATGTGTTGGCCTGGTACACACTGATTACTATATTGATTTCATGGTTGTCTCTGGGTTTGTTTGCGGGAGGAATTTTAGTGCAACAATTATTAAACATTCCTATGTGGCAATCGGTAATTACTATGGTAGTGGTCGCTACTTTTTTTGCAGCATCCGGTGGTTTGCGTGCTATCGCCATTACCAATGTTTTTCAAATGATATTGTTGATAGTCGTTTCACTTACGTTAACAATTATTGGCATTGAAAAAGTAGGTGGATTAAGTGCATTATATCATAAAGTGCCGGCAAATTATTGGAACTTGTTTCTTCCTTCTAATGACAAAAATTATCCATGGCCGGCCATTATCCTGGGCTATCCGGTAATGGGTGTTTGGTTTTGGTGTACCGAGCAATCAATGGTACAATCAGTCTTAGGCGCAAAAAATCTGGAACAAGGTCAACTGGGGGCTAACTTTATAGGGTGGTTAAAAATATTGGATGTTCCTTTATTCATTATACCAGGAGTTCTGTGTTTTATTTTATTTCCACATTTGCAAAATCCTGATCGCGCATACCTCGTAATGGTCACCAATCTTTTCCCGGAAGGAATGAGAGGTTTGATTATTGTAGTATTAATTGCTGCGCTGGTGAGCAATATTGGCTCTTCTCTAAATTCGGTCAGTACCGTTTTTACGATGGATATTTTTATAAAAAAATATAAACCGACTGCAACGAACAAAGAAATAATAAAGATTGGCAGATGGGTAACCATTTGGACCGCTATTGTTTCGGTCTTAATCGCTTTAGCAATTAATTCGATTAAAGGCCTCAATCTTTTCGATGTATTCCAGTCTGTTCTTGGCTTTTTAGCTCCGCCAATGTCTGTGGTGTTTTTGTTTGGTGTGCTTTGGGAAAAGACGACTGCAAAAGCTGTAAATGCTATTTTAATTTACGGAACGATTTTTAGCATATTGATCGGCGTGCTTTATTTATGGGTGTTTCCGGTAGCCACACATCCGGGCTGGCCAAACTTTTTGCTTTTATCGTTTTATATTTTTGTAGTGCTGTCTGCTGTGGCATTTTTGGTTTCTTATCTTGATAAAAGTTCCAACCTATTCCTTGCTGATTCGTTTGATTTTAAAAGTGCAGCACTGACGGCAAAACCAACTAAAACAGTCTGGAGCTGGTGGCTTTTATTAATAGTTGTCATGGTGGCTTTGTATATCATTTTCAATGGACATTAAATATTTTCAATGCAATCATTTCGCAAAGCAAAAAAGAGAATACAACAAGCTGTTTTAATTATTTTAATGATTCTGTCTTTTGGAAGCTTGCGTGCGCAAGAGGTTACAGCAGTACCGCAATCAAAAGCTACATGGATCTGGTATCCCGGAGATTATGAAATATGGCTCAGCAACCAGATGCAAAACCGCCGTACCGATCGTGGTAGCTTTTTTCCTGTATTCTGGAAAATGTATAGTCATTATGTGCTGATGGATTTTCATAAAACCTACACCTTACACCAACCTGAAGAGGTTCACATTTATGCAGAAGGCAAATACAATGTAAAGCTGGATGGGAAGCTATTTGAGGGCATGCCATCAATCATAACCATCCCTGCAGGAAAACACAAAATCAACATAAAAGTTTATTCACTGGCAACAGTGCCGGCAATATTTGTAAAAAGCAACACTATTGTGTCGGATACAAGCTGGCTCCTTACTTACGAAGACAAAGAATGGATAGATGAAACCGGGAAAACATCTGATGCATCTGCTACACAATGGGTAAAAGCAGGCAGCGGCAATTTCAATGATCCAAATATTTTACCATCGCAATTCAAATTGGCAACGCGGCCGCAATCGCCCATATCAGTTGCAAAAGAGGGCGATGCTTCCCTGATGGATTTTGGTAAAGAAACATTTGGTTACATACATCTGCATGGTATCAAAGGAAAAGGAAAGATCAATATTATTTATGGTGAAAGTAAAGAAGAAGCCAACAGCGATTTTGAAGCTATCACCCTGGATCGTTTGCAATTTGATAATATGGTGAATACCGATTCAATTCTGCCTTTGTCGAAAGCATTTCGTTACATAAAATTAGAAACTTCAAAAGGTATTACAGTGGATTCTGTTTCGATGTTGTATGAATATGCGGATTTAAAAGATAAAGGAAGTTTCCTCTGCTCGGATTCTTTAATCAATAAAATTTATGACGTTTCAAAATACACTTTGCATTTAAATACAAGAGAATTTTTTATTGATGGCATTAAACGTGACCGTTGGGTTTGGAGTGGCGATGCTTATCAAAGTTACCTGATGAATTATTATCTGATGAATGATAATGAAACGGTGAAACGCACTATCTACGCATTGCGCGGAAAAGATCCGGTTACTTCACACATCAATACCATCATGGATTATACCTTTTATTGGTTTCTGAGTATTTATGATTATTACATGTATTCCGGCGATACTGCT
>JBIQMJ010000110.1:0-12695 GCA_044463445.1 Segetibacter koreensis | reverse complement strand
TTGGATAATTTTAAAATCGGTTGCCCTTTTTTCATGATGGCCCCGTCATCAACAAATTTTTCTTCCACGCGGCCACCTTCTGCAGCATCCAGGTAAATAGTGGTGAGTGGAAGCACCACACCGTTCACAGGAATAATTTCCTGGAAAGTTCCTTTTTTGATTTCGCTGACGGTAATGCGGTCCATGTCCACATTTAATTTACTTTTTCCTGAAGTGAAATAGTAGCTGAAGCCAATTAGGGCTAATAAGGCAACAATCCCTGCGATTGTGAGAATTCTTTTTGTTGACCATTTTTTCTTTTCAATAACTCTGTCCATAACTTTTTTTATTTCCTGTGAGGAACTTTTGTTGGTTGGCTCTTTTTTTAGCTAAATAATATAAACGGCATGCCATTCTTTATGATCTTGCTTTTCAATAGGTTAGAAAAATTTTTTTTCCTGTGGTGTTCGGTTTTGATACAGTTGTCGTTCATTTTTGATACAAGCACTGATAGTGGTGAAAAATGAGGTACTAAAATAGGATTCTCTTTGCTGAAAAGGTTCTTTTGCGTTTGTGAATGTCCCAAAGTTGGGCGGCGATAAAAATCCTTTTCTTTTCTTTTTTAAATTCCCGGGCAACTGTTTCTGCCACTATCAGGGTCAGTCCTTTGATTTCACTGCCGGTCAGATTTTCCAGCAGATGGTTTGATTGAAGTTTCATGATTGTAATTTTAAATGGTTAAAATGATTTTTTCAGAATGCAAATCTTTTTGAATAAAGATTTCTCTTACGGCGCTGGATGTCCCAAAATTGGGCAGCGCTAAAAATTCTTTTCTTTTCTTTTAAAAATTCTTTGGCTACAGTTTCTTTAACCTGCATTGCAAGATTTTTTAATTCATCTTTTGCCAGATTTTCCAGCACCGGATTGTCTGATTGAAGTTTCATGATTTTAATTTTAAAAGTTTGTGTTTAATTTTTTTATTACGTTTTCAATTTTATTTTGTTACATCTTTTTTGAAAACTTTTAATCTGGTAATGTATAGTACAAAGGCGTGCCAAACCATAATAAGCTGATTCTCAATAAATTTAAAAAGCGTTTAAAAATGCGGGTGTTCGTTAACGATACAGTTGCTATCCGTTTTTGAAACACCTCGTTAAACTTTCTTAATTATTTGACAGATTACTTCAATAATTATTTCTAAAAATGCTAATCTTGCAAATTCGGTTGTTTTGATTTTCACTATTGGTTGGTATAAACAAGAGAGAAGGCTGCAAGTAAACTAACAAATATTGAAGATTTCTATTTTAATTTTTTTCAGAAAATAATAAGGAGCAATGAACGCAAAAAACGCCACTGTATTAATTATTGATGATGATACCGATGTTTTGACCGCAGTAAAATTGCTATTAAAAACAGAAGTTAAAGAAATCATTACCGAAAAAAATCCTGAAAATATCAGGGCATTGTTGTCAAAAAATCCCGTTGATCTTATTCTGCTCGATATGAATTTCAACAGTTCTATCAACACAGGAAATGAAGGGCTGTTTTGGCTCAAAAAGATCAGGGAATTTGGCTCAAACGCTGATGTAATAATGATTACCGCGTATGGAGACATTGATCTGGCGGTACGCTCTTTAAAAGAAAGCGCTTCTGATTTTATGGTTAAACCCTGGCATAATGAAAAGTTGATTGATTGCATCAAAAAAACTTTAAAAGCAAAAGGAAAACTGTCAGATGAAAGAGTGAGTGATTCTTCAGTGATTGGCAAAGAATTACTGGGCGATTCCGAAGCAATGAAAGATATTTTTTTTAAGATTGAAAAAATCGCGCCAACAGATGCAAATATTTTGATACTTGGCGAAAATGGAACCGGAAAGGATCTGATCGCAAAAGCGATTCATCAAAATTCCCTGCGGTCTAATAAACCTTTTATAAAAGTAGATGTGGGTGCGCTCACAGAATCCTTATTTGAAAGTGAATTATTCGGGCATAAGAAAGGCGCATTTACCGGGGCTACCGAAGACAGGGAAGGCCGTTTTGAAGCTGCCAATGGCGGAACCTTATTTTTGGATGAGATCGGGAATATCACCCTGCAGCAGCAATCGAAATTGCTGAGCATTTTGCAAAACCGCCAGGTAATACGTTTAGGAAGTAATGTTCCTTTAAATATTGATATACGGCTGATCTGCGCTACCAACCTGCCTTTGGCGGAACTGGCCAATGAAAGCCGGTTTAGAAAAGATTTGATCTATCGTATCAACACAGTTGAGATAATGGTACCTCCTTTGAGAAAAAGAGGAGAAGATATTATTTTGCTTGCCAGGCATTTTGCAAATATCTATGCTAAAAAATACCTGAAACCTCAATTGGAATTTGATGCAAAAGCTAACGCAAAATTGAAACAGTATCATTTTCCCGGAAATGTACGTGAGCTTCAATACACAATGGAACGTGCTGTTATCATGTCTGAAGGAGAAGTACTTTCTGCTGATGACCTGATCTTTTCTCCTATTGAATCTGTTTCTCAAAAAGAAGAGGAGCCCAAAAATCTGAATCTTGGCGCAGTTGAGAAAAATACGATCCTGAGGGTGATAGAAAAACACCAGGGAAATATCAGCAAAGCAGCACGGGAACTGGGTCTTACCCGAACAGCTTTATACAGGCGGTTGAATAAATATGATATATAATATTTGGAAAGATTTTTTTCATTCATCATTCATTTCATTTTCAATGCATGCTAAAAAGAATAGAATTTAAAATTTTTATAAGGATATTTTTGTTATTCGTTTCAATAACCCTTGCTTCCTATTTACTGGTGAGCAAAAACACTAATTATTTATTTTTAGTAGTTCCCATTATTATTTATCAACTCATCGAACTTTACAGGTATCATTTCAAAGGCCAAAAAGAATTGGAGCAATTTGTTGAGTCTATCCGTTATCGGGATTTTTCGAGGCATTTTAGTGTAAAAAAGGCGCCGCTTGAATTACGCTCCCTGCGTGACGGTTTCAACCAGATTACCAACACATTCAAAGAAATTTCAAAGGAAAAAGAAACCTCATTTCAATACCTGCAAAAAATCCTGGAACTGGTTGATACCGGCATTCTTTCATTTAACCTTGAAAATGGCGAAATAATCTGGATGAATGAATCCCTGAAAAAAATGTTGAACCTTCCTTATTTAAAACACATTCATTCTTTGATCAACAGGGATAAAGAATTGTATGAAGAGGTGATCTCCCTTAAGCCTGCAGAAAGTAAAATTGCTATGGTACATCTTGAAAACCGTTCATTTAAAATATTACTTTCAGGAACTGCTTTCCAGACAGATGGAAATAAATTTATGCTGATTGCTTTTCAAAATATCAATGAGGCACTGGATGAAACAGAATCAAAAGCATGGAAAAAATTATTGAGTGTGATGACCCATGAAATTATGAATTCAGTTGCACCAATCTCTTCACTGGCCGACACTTTGAAGAACAGGCTTAAAAATTCAGTTGAACATCTTAATAATGAAAATGGCGCAGTTTACGATCTTGAAATTGGAATTGAAACCATAAAGAGACGCAGTGAAAGCTTATTAAAATTTGCTGAAACTTACCGTAACCTGAATAAAGTAAAGGAACCTGATTTGAAAAAAGTGTATGTCCGCGATTTGTTTGAGAATTTATACCAATTAATGGAGCCGACTTTGGATCAAAAAAATATTGAAATGGATATTGTTTTAAAAGATCCGAATCTAACGGTTGAAGTGGATCCAAGCCTTATTGAACAGGTATTGATTAATTTGATCGTTAATGCAACAGAAGCGCTGAAAGACAAACCTGACGGGCGAATTGTTTTATCAGGATCATTGAGCAGCAAGGAAAAGCCATTGATAAAAGTTGCAGATAACGGTACAGGCATAGACGAAAATATTCTTGAAAGTATCTTCATTCCCTTTTTCAGCACAAAAAAAACGGGAAGTGGAATTGGATTAAGTTTATGCAAACAGATCATGATGCTTCATAAGGGAAACATCCATGTGCATTCAGTTCCGGGAGAAGGGACTGCGTTTACTTTGCTATTCTGAGCGTTAAAAATTATACCTGTAACAATCGCAATATTCTTCATCGCACAATAGTTTTCGCAGCGTTTTATCTTTCAGTACATCAATGTAATCCATCGTTTTTTTATTTACATAAATCGTTCTGTAAACCAGCCTTATTCCATGACTGTAATCCACATACCAATTCACATGGCCAGTGTATAAGGGCTGAATCGGTTTGCCATCCGGCTTTTGCCATCCATAAATTGCAACGCGATTTGGCTTTGAACTGCGTGTAAGCATGCCTGTTATTATTACATCTTTTTTAATTCCGGCAATTAATCCTTTGCGCAATTTTCTTTGCCCTTCAATAATTAAATTATGCTGATACATGGTTACTGCACTGCCGCGAAAAGCATACATACGCACCGGCTCTAATTTTATTTTTGCCTGTTGATAAATATCGTTTACCATTTTTCTGGTTGGTAAAAAACAATGTAAACTGTCTGCAATCAATTGTGCGGTCGCCGGAGTAAGTGGAATTCTTGCGAAATCATTATCAGAACCAACCGATAAATAATCGGGCAGAACAAAATAATATGCGTGAATCACTTTGCCATTTTCTGAAGTGATGGATGTTTTAATTTTTACAAATCTTTTTAAGAAAGAAGGAATGTTTCCTTCAAGAATTTCCTTTTTCGCCAGTTCTTCTCTTTGAATCCGATCAACAGAGAAAATCTGGTGATAAAACTCATTTCCGGTGATTGCATTATTTTTTCTTTCCGGCAGATCAAGATGGTGCGCAGAATTACAGGAAAAAAGAACAAACGAGAGGAGAAGAAAAACAAGAGCAGTACGTTTCATAATTCAATTTAGCATTTAGGATTTATCTTTGCGAAAAAATTTCTATGAATTTACATGAATACCAGGCGAAAGAATTATTGAAAAGATACAATGTTCCGGTTCAGGAAGGGATTGCATGCAGCACAGTTACAGAAGCTGAAGATGCTTATCGTTTTATTAATAGTCAGTATGGGAGCAAGTTTGCGGTGATCAAAGCGCAGATCCATGCCGGTGGGAGAGGTAAAGGGAAAATCCGCGGGACCGAACAAAGAGGGGTTGCTGTAGCAAAAAGCCTGGAAGATGTAAAAACCATTGCGCAAAATATTTTGGGTGGAACTTTGGTAACTGTTCAAACCGGTGAAGCAGGAAAAGTGGTGAATAAAATTTTAGTGGCTCAGGATGTGTATTATGAAGGCTCTGAACCTGTGAAAGAATTTTATTTATCAATTTTGATGGATCGGTCAAAAGGAAAAAATGTAGTGATGTACAGCACTGAAGGAGGAATGAACATCGAAGATGTGGCACATGAAACTCCTGAAAAAATATTCAAAGAATGGGTACATCCGGGTGGTGGATTATTACCATTCCAGGCGCGCAAAATAGCATTCAACCTTGGTTTGATCGGGACTTCATTTAAGAATTGTGTGAAGTTTGTAACGAATTTATACAACGCCTTTGTTGGCCTTGATTGCAGTATGCTTGAAATAAACCCGATGTTCAAAACGAGCGATGGAAAAATAATTGCAGTGGATTGCAAAATGAATATTGACGACAACGCGTTGATTCGTCATCCTGATATTGCTGCCTTGCGTGATGTAAGTGAAGAAGATCCTACGGAAGTGGAAGCTGCAAAATACAATTTGAATTTTGTGAAATTGGATGGCAACGTAGGATGCATGGTAAATGGCGCGGGGCTTGCCATGGCAACGATGGATATGATCAAATTAAGCGGTGGTGAACCTGCTAACTTTTTAGACGTGGGCGGAACTGCCAATGCGCAAACTGTTGAAGCCGGATTCAGAATTATTTTAAAAGATCCAAAAGTAAAAGCAATTCTCATTAATATTTTTGGTGGCATCGTTCGCTGTGATCGGGTAGCACAAGGCGTTATAGACGCTTATCAATCTATTGGAAATATTGAAATCCCCATCATCGTTCGCCTGCAGGGAACCAATGCAGAAGTAGCCAAAGAATTAATTGATAAAAGCGGCCTGAAGGTAGAATCAGCCATTTTATTAAGTGAAGCTGCGGAGCTGGTGAATAAGGCAGTGGCAGCATAAGCTATTGCTATATTTTTCATACAAAGTTCATTTGCCTCACTATAAATCGTGAGGCAGTTTTTTGCAATAAATGCGATTCGCTGTAAGCTGAAGGGCTAAAAAGAAAAGATTGGAACTATATATCTTAACTATCTGATAATACAAATCAATTGTAAGACGGTTTTGATCATTTCTTCACCGCCTCTCTCTTATAAAATTTAAAACCACCTTCCTGTTTAATTAATTGACAATTATTGCAGGTAGTATCAAAACCTGTGTTGGTAATTTTCACTACAAAGAAGGCAGGTTTGGTAATATTTCCTTTCAACAGAAATTGTTCATCTGCCTCGCCATAAACCGGTGAGGCAGGTTTTTTTGCATAAAAATATTGCGCGTAACTTTTAAAGCCAACCGGCCACACATATACATCTTTTCCCTGCAAACTTTCGTAAAAATCAATTGCCGGGCCTTGTGAATATTTTTCAATTTTGGGAACTACTGCCAGCAGATAAATAAAGAGACAAAGGGCTGTTGAATAAAAAAGAAAAAGCAATCCACGCCGGTTTTGTTTTTTATAAAAAAATACGATTGCAAAGATCACCGCAATAAAATAAAATATACCAATGAAACTTTCAAAGCCGCTCCAGTGAACGTTTACATTCAAACTTGCCGTAGCAAAAGGATCTTTCAGATAAGGCAAAATTAATTCTTGATGATTGGCGACATAAGGAAGTGCTGCCAGCAAAAATGAAAAAACAAAACCCATAAATCCAACCAGGATCAAAAGAGAAATCTTCATTTTTTGTTTATTTACTATCAGCCAGTCGAGATAGGAGGCAGCCAAAAATGCAAGCGGAGGATAAGTAAGCGAAGAATAATGAACAATCTTGGTGGTGGTAATGCTGAACAGGATCATCACTGTCCAGAAAAGAATTTTCATCAATCTCAAAAAATCTTTTTTCACTTCAATCTTTTTACCAAATAAAATGGGTAATGCAATAATTGAAATGGGAAAACAACCAATAAAAATCACCACGAAATGATAATAGAAAGGTTCGCCATGACTTGCAACCGGATGCAAAAAAAGATCGGCCTGGTAGGCTAAAAATTCTTTCAGGAACCAGAAGCCGTGATTCATTATTTCCTCGCCAAACCATAACAAGCAAATGACAGTAAAAAAGAAAATAAACAGAATTATTTTTTTAAAATTCGGAAAGTTCTTAAACCTGGTGAATAGGAAATAAATGAAGAAAGAAATCAGGAAAACGAGTAAACCTACAGGCCCTTTAGTCAATGTCGCCAATCCAATAAAAAGACCAGCCAGCGAAGGATACAAGCCTGCCCCAACCCCTCCCGGGGAGGGGAGTTTATGAACGCTTTTATACATAAAATAAATTCCCAGAAAAATGAAGTAGTTAAAAACAGGATCAATGATTCCCGATTTAAAATATAAATGGGGTAAAAAAGTGCCGAGATAGCTGATGGCCCAGATGAAGCCAAACTGTGGAGATTTATATTTTTTTCCAATGAAAAAAAAGGTAACCAAAGTGATAATTCCGAAAATAGCATTGGGGAATCTTGCAGCAAATTCATTGATGCCAAATATTTTCATCGCGGCCACCTGCAGCCAGAAAAACAATGGCGGTTTTTCCCAGAAAGGTTGAAAATTAATTTGAACGCGATGATAATTTCCGGTGACGATCATCTCCCTGGCAGACTCTGCAAAATTGATTTCGTCCCAATCAAAAAGATGAACTCTTCCCAGGAATGGAATGAAGAAAAGAATGCCTGATAAAATAATTATCGTGAGATATAAATTGCTTTGCTTTTTATTTATGCGGTTAGCAATTTCCATTTATAAATTTTAAGCTTTGTAAGAAAATAAAGGATAGACACTTTTAAAACCCCCAGTCCGTAAGTGATACTTCGGTTTAAATTGATCGAAGACGCTTCTTCGAAATATTTTGTTGGACAAGTGATTTCTGCAATTTCAAAACCATTATAAAAGATCTGTGCTACCATTTCATTATCAAAAATGAAATCATCAGAATTTTGATGATAATTTATTTTTTGCAACACTTCTTTATGATAGGCACGATAGCCGGTGTGGTATTCAGAAAGTTTTTGGTTCATCATCATATTTTGAAATAAAGTGAGAAACCGGTTGGCCACATATTTATACAATGGCATTCCTCCTTTCAATGCGCCTTTTCCTAAAATACGACTACCGAAAACAACTTTATATAAATCGTTACCAATCACTGAAATCATTGCCAGCAGTAACTTTGGGGTATATTGATAATCCGGATGAAGCATGATAATGATATCTGCATTCAATTCCAATGCTTTATCGTAACAACTTTTTTGATTGCCACCATATCCTCTGTTTTGTGTATGTTGAACGATATGCCTGATTCCTGATTTTTGTGCAACTTCAATTGAATTGTCGGTGCTATTGTCATCTACCAAAACCAGATCGTCCACTACATCCATCGGAATTTCGGCGATGGTTTTTTCCAATGTAAGCGCTGCATTATAGGCAGGCAGCACCACAACAATTTTTTTACCGTTATACATTTACGAGCAAATAATTTTTTGCAAAGTAAAGGAATCAGTTACTTATTCTCAGAATTAAAAAATGCCATTTTTTTTTATAAAAAGAATAAAAGCTATTGATATACTGATGAAAAATTTTAAAATAGAAATTAGTTCAATAACTTAATAATAATTCAATCTCAATCCCTATTTTTCAAAGAAAGCCACACTTCCTCCAACCCAATCTTTGTCCTTATTATATCGTACACCAATCATTTTTCCTTTACTCAAACGAGCCAGGTTGTTTACTGCTATTGGTCTTGCCTCTCCGTTTTTCCAGAAATAAAAAATTCTTATCTCAGCTTTCGCAGGAATATCCGGAGTTTTTATCACATCTGCATATTTTACTTTCTTTTGTAAAATCCAGTTTTGTGGATCATTGATTTTTTTAATATCTTCTTTTGTAACATCAATAATTACTCCCTGGCCTGCAAAAGAAAATAATGGTTTCAAAACATAATTCCCGAGATCATTTGGAATCTGTGTTACTTCATTTAAAAAGTAAGTTTTTGGAACATAAGGATGCTGAATTAATGGCAAAAGAAATTTGCTGATACGATAAAACCAGTTCGGATGCGGTGTCCATTCTACCTCTAATGGTTGCGTAATATCAACCACATCACCAAGTTGCTCTTTCATTTGAAAAAGCTCATCAAAAATAATCCTGTTATAAATTTTTTTTATCTCAATTTTTCTATTCCCTCTTTTATAAAATAATTTTTTCCCTTCCTCAATTAAATCAGTCAGGCAAACAATTGGAATATTCAAATAATCCTGTGTACAAAAAAAATCGATTCTTGTCTTTTGTTGCTCAGGTTTTATTTCTAAAAGAATTACATTTTCAGGTTCATAATTGCCCACAATTATTTCTTTTAAAAGTTGCAGGTAAGAGGTTTTGTTAAATCCGTTCAAATAATTGGAAAAATTTTCCGGAATTTTAAAATTCTTTTCTATTACCTCAGGATAATAAACCTGGAAGGCAAACAGGGAAGGGAATCCCTGCATTTCTATTAATTGTGGCTCCGATTCAGATGTTGTTTCATTTTCACAAATTCCAAAATCAAAAGCTATAAAATTAGTATGACGATTTTCATTGGGCACGTTTTCATTTTTGGGAATAGCGCGGTTTGTCAACTCATAAAAATCAGGTTTTACTACCATATCCACAATTGACTCACATGCATTCAGCATTTTTGAAGTAAAATCGCGGGATATAAAAACCGGAGTTTCAGCAACACGGAAATCAATTGCACCTGGATGCTTACTGTTAAGTTCTTTGAGAAAGTTGTTGTATTTTTCTTCTGAAAAATTTTTATTAAACTGATCTCTTATTTCAGGAATCATTGTTTTTATATTATTGTGGGCTTTATGATCTTTCCAATTTTTTAAACCAGCAATTGGCGGCTATTTATGATAAGCTGATCTGATGCCAGTTTTAAAAAATTGGGAATAATATGGTCATGGGTCCAAACTATTTTATCCCTGTCGTTTAATCTTTCGATCATTGATTCCCATTTTGCAAGCCCGTAATTTTCAATAACGGTTTTCTTTCTCTCTTCTGATTGCAAATGCACTTTCATTCCGACCGCATCTGCTTCAGGATGAAATTGTGTACCAATAAAATATTCATTAAACCGAATGCCCATCACCGCTCTTTCATAGGGAACATGGGGTCTTTCTTTTTCAATACATAAAATTCTGGAGCCTGTCTTTTTTAATTTCGTATGATCTGGCTGAATAATCTGGTAATCGCGGCTGTCTACTGCATAAAAAGGATCAGGCATTCCTTTAAAAACGGGTTCGCTTTTTCCGGCTTCCAAAAGATGAATTGGGAAAACTCCAAAGGCAGTTGAACGGCGTTTGGTAATTTTTGCGATGTCAAAATATCTGCATGCGAGCTGAAAAGAATGGCATATAAAAAAAATATACTTTTTCAGAAGATGGCTCCGATTGGCATTCCATTCCTCCATTTCCCTGAGCCAGTTAAAATATAAAGTATCCCATTCAAGACCTTCGCTTTCCAGGGGGCTTCCGGGGCCGCCACTGCTTATGTAAATATCCCATGAAGTATCCGGCAATTCATTACGTTGCCTTACATTGAATTCCCTGGTATCCAGGTGAAGATCGTTTGTTTCGGCAAAATGTTTTAAAATTTCCCGTAAGCCCCTCATACCCTGATTTTCCAAACCTTCATACAAGTCTAAGATAGCAATCCGAATGGTTGGTTTATCCGTAAAGTTCATTTGCAAATATAATAAAATGCATGTGGAAGCCTGTTACGCAAAATGGAATAAAAATTTCCAACATTTTAAAAATTTGAATTATTTGTACGTTTTTTTTCGTAATTTACTTTTTTAAAAATTTAACATTATGAGCAAGATAAGCGACATCCTCTCACGCAAAGGGAATAAAGCCATTTCTGTAACTCCGGAAACATCAGTTTTGGATGCTCTAAAAGTAATGGCAGAAAATAATATCGGTTCAGTAGTGGTAAAAGAAAATGAAAAGTTCCGGGGTATTATTACTGAAAGAGATTATTCAAGGAAAGTGGTCCTGAAAGGCAAAAATTCAACTGATACCAAAGTGGATGAAATTATGATGACCGAATTTCCCCTGTTGAAACCCAGTGATTCTATCGAATATTGTATGGAATTGCTGACTAAAAATAACATCCGCTATCTCCCGGTTTTTAAAGACAATGAACTTGCCGGAATTATTTCCATCAGCGATGTTGTGACTGAAACTATTCTTTTCCAACAACAAACTATTAATCATCTGCATGATTATATACATTCCTGATTATTTATTTTGTGGAATAAAATAAATAAAAACCCTCTGCGTTTTTTTATAAATATTTTATAGAATTACTGTCCCCTGATCTGAAAATTAAAATACCTTCGCGCCTTATGAATTTCCTAAAAATCCCCGCGGCCATTGTGCCATTTATTTCTGTATTGTTTTTTCTGAATACAGGCTGCAATAGTGGCCATTCCGCAACTGATGTGGCTTTGAAAGATTCTATTGCCAAGGAGCAGCCGGGTGCTACCGGAAATATTCCGGAAAAGAAAACTTTAGACACGGCTTTGTTCAATAAGTTAGTGCATAACCTTGCCAACCACGATACAACAGGGAAATGGCCTGCAAAAATGCCGTATCCATTGCCAGGCGCCGTTTTACCATTTCACAGAATTGTTGCATTTTACGGAAATCTTTATTCCAAGAGGATGGGAATTTTAGGAGAATTACCCAAAAACGAAATGTTGAAAAAATTAAAACAGGAAGTGAATAACTGGCAGGCCGCAGATACTTCCATTCCCGTAATTCCTGCTTTACATTACATTGCGGTAACAGCACAGGGTTCTCCCGGCAAAGATGGTAAACACAGACTGCGGATGCCATCGAGCCAGATAGATACCATTATGAATTGGGCCAAAGAAATTAACGCGCTGGTATTTTTAGACATCCAGGTTGGAATGAGTACAGTTGAAAGTGAAGTGCCACAACTGGAAAAGTACCTTCAATATCCCCAGGTTCATTTAGGAATTGATCCGGAGTTTTCAATGAAAACAGGCTCGGTTCCGGGAAAGAAGATAGGAACATTTGATGCAAGTGATGTGAATGCTGTAATAGATGATCTGGCCTCTTATGTAAAGAAATACAATCTTCCTCCAAAGATCCTGATAGTTCACCGTTTTACACAGGGAATGCTTACCAATTATAAACAAATCAAAAAAGTTCCTGAAGTGCAGGTGGTGATGGATATGGATGGATGGGGTGATAAGATATTAAAGCGTTCCACGTATTTAAGATATATTTATGGTGAACCGGTTGAGTTTACCGGGTTTAAATTGTTTTATAAAAATGATACTAAAAAGGGCAGCGACCAACTATATTCTCCCCAGGAATTATTACGTTTTATTCCAAAACCCATTTACATTCAGTACCAATAATTTTTATTCTTCTTTATGAAAACCAATCTCGTTTGTATC
>JBIQMJ010000109.1:0-12731 GCA_044463445.1 Segetibacter koreensis | reverse complement strand
GTTTTGCAATTGAACGACTGCCTTCTTGTTTTCTTTAAAAGAAGAAATAAAAACAGCAGTAATCAAAATAAAAAATATCGTACCCTTTTTGAATTTCATTAAAAAGAAATTGTCATGTGTTATTTGCCGGAAAAATCAAAATATAATGTCATTACCAAACAGCGATTAGGAGCTTTATCATAATCATAAAAAATATTTTTTTCACCCATCGGCCCCGTGGTTTCCGGGTGTTGGGTTTTCGTTCCAATAGCAGGTATTGCCTGCATAAAGGAAATATCACCTGAAGGAAATTGTGGCTCATAATTGTGCCATTTATCCGTTTTTGATGCCGGTGTAAATAACCGTAAAAACAAATCTTCGTTGTCAGTGTAAACTGTAAATGATTGAGCGGACGTTAAAAATTTACAAGCATACATATTTGAATAGTAACCTTTAAATTCAGGATATATCCAGGGTGATTCACCGGTTTCGGTGTTGTTGTAAGGCTTGTTCCATATCCCAAACTTATTTCCCATCATCCTGTTTTTCCAAACCCTGTATGGGCCATAACCCATGTACTCAACGCCTTTAATTTCTTTTTCAGGGAAAGAAAAATTTACGCCCACCATGTTGGTAAAATATTCGCCGGGAAAATATTTGACCTGCATTTTTACCAGGCCGGAAGGATAAATAGTCCATTGCAAAACATTGTATGAATTCTTCCTGTCAAACTTCGATTCAATAATTAAATCTTTTCCTTCAAACCCGGATGTAAAATCTTTGAAGTTGTTTACTCCTTCCTGTATCACCGGGCCATTATTAAAAGCAATTTCACCTTTTGAATTTTGAACCTGTTGCAACAGGCCGTTGTTTTTGTTAAACAGGAATTGAATTCCGTTTGCGGAAACATTGTAAACAGAATCCGTTTCAGCAAAATTTACTTCTCCTGCATTTTCAAACACAACATTTCTTTTGACGACATCTTTGGGTAATATTATGGGAAAGCTCCACGTAAAAATTTCTTTTTTATCGGCTCCAAAAGCCGTTACATATAACACGTCATATTTGTTCCAGCCCGGAGGCAGATTTACTTTTAAAATCCCCTTTTCCGAAGGGCGTATATTTGGTGCAATTGCAGTTCCTTTTATATCCGTATTTGATTCGCTATTTTTTGCAAACGGCAACTTTGATAGCTTCCATTTAAAGCTGCATTGATTAATATTCGTAAAGAAAAAACGGTTCTCAATATTCAGTTTTCCATCAAATGAAGGAGTGATATCTTTTGGTTCAAAAACTATGGGTGACCATATTTCTTTTATGGCAAAATAACTTCCCTCTTTTTGATGATAAGGCCCTACAATGCCGTCCGGACCGTGGTCTCCGTCGGTATCTATTTTACCATCTTCATCTGTTCTTACAACTCCTCCGTCAGCAAAATCCCATAAAAATCCACCGGCAGATAATGGATACTTCCACATGGCTTCCCAATAATCCTGTAAGCCTGCTCCCAGGCCCCCATCATAAAGCCCGTGCAAAAATTCTGTAGGCATTACAATATTATGCCCATGCATGTAATTACTGATTCCGTAATTATATTCACGGTAATGTTGGGTATCAAATCCACGAAAAATCATCCACGGATGAATCACATGGCGATGCTGAATATCTTCACTATCGAAAACGGCATCCAGGTCGAGATTGTGGCCGCCTTCATTTCCATTATCCCACATGATGATACAGGGATGATTTTCGTTTTTATCAATCATAGCTTTTGTAAGGGCGGTGCCGGTTGGTGTATCATAATGACCATGCCAGCCAGCCAGTTCATCCAGCACAAACAATCCAAGCGAATCGCAAATGTTGTAAAAATGTTCGTCACCGGGATAATGCGACATGCGAACGGCATTCATGTTCATATCCTTTATCATTTGCACGTCAGCCAAACTGCGTCTTTCACTCATTGTGCGTCCTGTTGACGGCCAGAACGAATGCCGGCAAACGCCCTTGAACTTTATTTTTACCCCGTTGATATAAACGCCATCGCGTTCTCTGATTTCTATCGTTCTAAATCCAAAACGCTGTTTTATGGAATGGATTATTTTCCCATTTTGTTCTATAGAAAATACCACATTATATAGATTGGGAAATTCTGTTGACCAAAGCTTTGGAGATGCAATTGCTGTATTCATCTTTACAACTGAATCTCCTTTATGAATTGTTGTTGTAAAAGGACGACCAATTTTCTTTCCATCCAATGAATAAATTTGAGCTGAAACCTTCGAGTTTTTTTCTGCATTATTTACAAAAACATTTGCATTAAATTTTCCATCTGCTGTTGCATTTAAGGCTACCCGTTCGATGTGCTGCTGCGGAAATGCCTGCAAATAAACCGGACGAAATATGCCGCCAAATATCCAAAAATCACCACGCCGTTCTGCAGCATTTACCGATTCATTTGCTGAATGTTTTGAAACAGTCGCTTCCAGTAAATTATCACCTCCATATTTGAGCAATTTGGATACATCAAATTTAAAACGATAGTAAGCGCCCTGGTGAACAGGCCCTGCCAAATGCCCATTAACCTTTACTTCGCAATCCGTCATAACGCCTTCAAAAACCAGTTCTACAACTTTTGTTTTCCAGGAAGAAGGGACGGAAAAATGGTATTTAAATAAACCTTTTTCTTTTCCGCGAACACTATCCTTTGCAAAGCCGTAATTGTATTTTCCAAAGCCCTGCAATTCCCAATTGGATGGTACCGGAATGGTTGTCCATTTACCCGAATTCATGCCCGACGTACAGTAAAATTGCCAGTTCACGGTTTTGTCTTCGCCGGTGCCGGACAAATACATTTTTTCTGTTTGCTGTGCAAACGACGTGCAGCAAAATAGTACAGTAAACAAAGAAATAATGTATTTTTTCAATTTTGTTTTTTTTATTTAAAAACTATTCTAACTCTATAGCTTCACAATTTGCTATAGTAAAAAAGGGATAAAATTGTGATTCGAAAAATCACCTGCAATCTAGAAAAACCGGATTATATGCGAAACCTGAAATTATAAACAAAACCACCTTATTACTTTATTTAACTACTCACAATTTTACGCTCTGTATTGTAAAACAAGCATCTCATTCCCGTTAATCTTTCTTTTCAACAATCAATAAACATTCTTATTCAGCCTTTACGAAATGTAACGGATTATCCGTTCTGAATGGCACTGCAGGCAATCCATCTTTATTAAAAAAATTAGGTTGAGCCGCTTCGCTCCATGCAAATCTTACATTTTTTGGATCAGGAACTAATAGGCTTGAAACAATTACTTTATTTCCTTCAATCACTGCTTTAGCCGGAACGAATTTTCCATCAGCGCCAGCAATAGTGAACCATGTCAACGGCTTTCCATCTCTGCTTTCCAGCCCTTTTCCTACGTAATTAAATTCAAGTTCTATTTTGCCATTCTTAATTTTCATTTTCTTATACATAGGGCCGGAAGGCACAATAGTAAACCCGTAATTCTTTGCCAGCGCCCATTGCGCCAATCTTCTTCCTACTTCCCATTTGCCACGTGGATGCAGATCATCAGGAGATTTGGAAAGATCATTGATGACGATCATTCCGGTGTAGGGAATATTCATAGCAAGGGTCTGTGCTTCCCAAAATTTAGGTTCTGTTTCTACTGTAAGCGGATATTTGCCGGCGCTTTTTGAATAATAAAACGGCGCAATCTGGACATAATAAAAAGGCAATTTGTTATCCTTCCATAATTTTCTCCACCCATTTATAAGCGCCTGCATCTTGTAAGTGTATTCAATACTTTCATTTTGAAAACCATTTGTTTCACCCTGGTACCACAAGAATCCTTTGATGGCAAAAGGTGCCAATGGCTTTATCATCTCAGGATAAAATTTCCCTGGTTGACTTTCATCTAAAGTAATGGGTTTGTCTTTTTTCTGTTGTTTTGGAACAGCACCGGGAAGCCAGGGTTCAATAGCACTTCCAGGAATTGCTGCGGATATCATTCCAATAGGTACATGAAGTTTGGTGTAAAGCTCTTTGGCAAAAAAATACCCGGCAGCAGAAAATGAACGCAATGCAGAATCTTTCGCAATACTCCAACCGCTGTGAGATGAATCCTGGTACAATAAATTTTTTTGTGTAACCAGGAAAATCCGGATGTCAGGATTGTTGGCTCTTTCCAATTCGTCAATGGGAGAACTTTTGCTGCTGTCCGTTTTTACTACTTTGCTGTTTTTGCGCATCGTATATTCCATGTTGCTCTGGCCGCTGCACAACCATACTTCACCGACTAAAATATTTTTTAAAGTAATGGTATTGTTGCCTTTTATGATCATTTCGGAAGGTAAAGCCGAAGCATTCATTTTATCAAGATTTACCATCCATTTTCCCGACTTATCCGCAACAGCATTTTTGGTTTGATTATGAAAAGTGACCGTTATTTTTTCACCCGCTGATGCTTCGCCCCAAATCGGAACTTTTTCGCCACGCTGCAAAACCATATCACTGCGGATTATTTTTGGAAGTGTAACTCCTGCATTCACCTTGGCAACACAAAAAAGGAGGAAAAAAGTAAAATAATATTTTGCTTTAAAAGTCATTTTACTGTTGTGGTTTTTAAGGAAGTGATAAAATAAGAAGCCAATACGCCTGGTTCTCCTGCATTTGGTAACGATTCATACATCGGATCAGTTGGTGTATCAGCATTGGGAAATCTTCTTACATTTCCTGTTCTGAAAACAATCCTTTCTACTTTATGAACCGGCGCAAAAAATATTCCCGGTGAAAGGCCTTTGCCATTAACGTTTACGGTATAAAATCTCTTATCAGTATCCAGATCCACACGAATTTTGTAAGTTTTACCTGCCAAATATTTCATCAGGTTTCTATCCCGGTAGCCCGCTTTTGCATGCAGGTATCCGGCTGAATCAAATGAAAGCCTTATTGCCGCTGAGCCTTTACCATCCTGGAATTCGATGTCCAACTGCCCTCTGTCATTTTGTTCAGGAATGACCGTAAATTCTGCTGTAATTTTTTTACCCGCAGGAATCAACCTTTCTGCCTTTGCATATTCATAGCGATCCCAATCTTTTAATGACAGAGCTTTCGTTCCGTCTTTCATTTTTTCAATTTTCACAGGCGCCCACAATGCACTGTAATAATTCCAGAATTGTAATTCTTTTCCCGCAGGCATTTGATTGAAAACTTCATCTACATCTTTGGTTTCAACATCAGTAACAGGAACCGGGATTGTTGCTACCCAAATGTCTTCTTTGTTCATACTGTAAGTCACCCAAATATTTCTATCAGGAGGAACCCCATTGCCTTCGATAATTCCTCTGACATATTGCGGGCCGTAAGATTTATAATTGCCACCATAGCGCATGGGACTTATATCGCCATTCACCAACAAAAGATTTTTGTAATCGAGTCCATCATCACTTACGGAAATAGCCAATGGCCAACGAAACTCAGACGGATTATACACTGTTGCATACTTGCCATTCGAAGTTTTTTGCCCCCATATTTTAGCATTACTATTCACAAATTTTGGCGCCCGCACAGGGTTGTAAAGCCAGGTTTTACCTTGATCTTTACTGATGGAAGTAAGCGCATATTTCCATAAACCCACCACGTTTCCATTTGGCAAATGATAATAATTAAATGCTTTAAATTGTTTTTTTAAAGGAATGAGCGGATCATCTCTATCAGCCTCTTCCACCCACTGTTGCATCATAAGAGGAGTAGCTAATAATTCATTGCAGGCTTCTACAAAACCTTTGTCTTGGCTGGTGGTGTAGAAAGGATAAAAAGTATTTTTTTCGCTCCACCCATGATTGTAACGGATAAAATATATTGGCCCGGGGTTTCCATCTGCATGCATTTCACGAACCACACGACCGATTCCATTTCCATCATTTGGATCATCATGAGGACCCAGGCAGATACCATAATAACCCAATATCAGCAAAACGTTTTTCTTTGAAACATAAAATCCCATTCGCTGGTGCATTACCGCATCCAGGTTTTTTGCCACTTCTTTGCGGCCTTTTTTGGTGGTACCATCAGGAATCCGGTAAACCGGAAATATAACAGATGGTTTTGACCAGTTGTACCCGTCTTTTGAAGTGATTAGCAAAGTATGGCCCGGCGGAACACTTTCACCAATACTATCGCTCAGGTATTCAAGATAAAAAGTATTATTCCAGTAAGCCAACATAGGTTGATGATTGTAGGTCCAGCCAAAACCATCTGCGTCACCAGGATGAGCGCGATTTGCCCGAAGCACCTGCATATTGTGTACTCCTCTTGCAAGCCTTAATTGTCCGTCATGATAATCTACATTTGACAAGGTGTTCCCTGAATAATGAACTGTATCCTGAGCTAACGATGTGGCATACACGAAAAGTAGAATAAGAGGCATCCATATTTTACTTACAATATCTTTCATCTAATTTTAATTACAGATTTTTTCATTGAGTAGAAAATGAAATTCAGAATCACTTCCTAAATGTCTTGTGCAGCCTAAGAATCCTACTTATTTATCCTTTTACTGTTTCCATCCATGCATGCGCCATTAAGCGTGCACCGGCCAGGGTCGGGTGTACACCATCCACTGTCCAGTATGCACCCGGGGCCAGCTTTTGTGCCTTATCATAAATACTTTGATAAGGAATAAAAACAGCACCATAACTATCAGCGATTTCGCGGGCTACTTTCCGATAATCATTAAAAGCCGGATACCATTTTTCATCAACTGCTTTTACCCCAATGACCGCATAAGGTTCACCAATAATAAGTTTTACATCAGGAAGAGCCTGTTTTGTTTTGTCGAGCAAGGTTCTATAATCGTCACTATAGGTTTTGATGGTTCCTTTATAACCATTAACCAGCGTATGCCAAAATCATTTACGCCTACCAGTATACTCAAAACATTTGGCTTTAAATTCAACGTATCATTATCCCAACGATCGGCCAGTTGATATACTTTATTACCACTTACTCCCCGGTTGTAAATTTTTAAATTTTTATCAGCATATTCATAAAGTAATGCTGATGCCGCAATCATCGCATACCCACTGCCAAGAGCAGAAGCCTGATTAGGATTAGCTTTGTCCTTTTTTCTTCCCGCATCCGTAATAGAATCGCCCTGGAACAGGATAACGTCATCTTTAGACACAGCAATCTTTTTGCTTCTTTTCTCTTCAGCAAAAGCAGTGGAAACCAACTGCGGAATTGTCAATAAACCAACCCCTGCCAAAGAGCTTTTCTTCAAAAAATTACGGCGGGATGTTTTTTCTTTTTCTTGCATCTTAATTTATTTATGAGTAGAAAATTTCAATAACTTATTTAATACTTTTTTATTTACTTTAAAAATAGTTCCATGCTTATGCCCTTCGGGTACACTTATTTCTTTTGTTATGTTGGTAAACGATTTAAAATCTTTCGTCTTCACCGCACCATACATTTTATCCTTATACTGGTCAAAATAAATTAAATATTCATCACCAACTTTTTCAACAGCAGGACCTTCTGTGAAGGGAGGAGTAAATGCTGCTGATGGCTTGGTATAAGGCCCTAATGGAGCGTTGCTAAAAGCAACTTTTATATCCCGGTTGGGTCTTGTATTGTCTTTTAATATCAGTACATAGTCATTTTTCCCGCGTTTCAAAATTTGGCAATCAATCACACTAAAGCCCGGATCATAAAAAAGCTTTGTATCGCTGAAGGTTTTAAAATCTTTTGTTATGGTATAATACATCCTGTGATTATTATCTTCATCTTCTATTCCTTTTGGAAAGCGAAAAGGAATGGTGGAAGCCCAAATGATAATAAATTGTTTTCCTACATCATCATAAAATATTTCAGGCGCCCACACATTTACCGTCGTCGGTTCATTTTTCATTACATCAATCACGCGCTCTTCACTCCAATGAATAAGGTCTTTTGAACTTGCATAGCCGAATCCTTTATTTCCTTTCCAAGCACATGTCCACACCAAACGAAAAATTCCATCGGGCCCCTGTACAATGGAAGGGTCACGCATTATTTCATCACCTACCATCGGCTTCAAAAAAACCGTATCAGGGTCTTTCCACTTATAACCATCATAGCTGTAAAGTAGCCGCAAACCAGCATTTGCAGGTTCATGAAAACTCGTGAAGATGTACACATTTTTCGTGCATGAAATACATAACACCCATACAAACCCGATGATAAAAAATTTCTTCATTCGCTTTTTTCCAGGATTAATACCCAATCATTTCCGTCCTTTTTTTCACCCGGAGGATTAAATTCACGCATGTCATCGGTTGAAAAAATACCGATCCGGATTTTATTTCCATTTCGCGGATCATACCACGAAGCTCTGACTTTTGCAAGAGGAATTTTTTTCATGTTTACTTTAAAATTTCTCCCTGTGTAATCATAAAAAATGGCATAACCCTTACCCCTTGTTGCCGCTATGTAATCATATCTTTTTCCCTGGTCTGCAACTAAAGTCTCATCAGGTATCCTGTCAAAATACGGTTTGGACAACATTAGCTTCTTTAACCAAATCATTTGTCCCGCACCCGGATCATTGATGGCATCGAACCAATAATCATTTGCACCATAAGCTCCTGTTTTCTCTCCGGCTTTACGAAATTGCATCACGGCATTGTCGCCATAAGTAAAACCCGCAGCGCCTGCAAAAACGCTCCAATAAGCATATCGTCTTACATCTTTGGCTTTCCACCTTGGTAAAGAAGTGTCGTGTAATCCATAAGGAATTCCTTCATAAGAAGGTTCTCCATCCAGCACCGGTTTCACAGGCTTTTTATTATAATCAAGATTCACATATTTCCAATTGTTTTCGCCAAATCTGAAAGGCTCGGATGATGAGGTATCCTGGGCATAAGTCCTATGACCGGATTGAAACATATTCAATTTTAACCATTTTTCATTTTGAAACCATATAGAAGAAATTGTGCGGCCTCTTGGATGAAAAGTGATAAGGTGATTTTTATCAATTGAATCTAATGTTTCACCTATCGTATTCCAAACCTCAATGGAATCGCTGCCAGGAATATCGCCCCCATTGATCCAAATAATATTCGGCTTATTTTTATAACGGTTCGCAAGCCAGGCAGCATAAATCTTTGCCTCTTTTTGATCAACCAAACCTGATTTCACATTATTGCCCCAAACGGGTACAAGCGCTATGTATAATCCTTTCTCTGCTGCCTGGTCAATTATATAATCTACATGATCCCAAAAATCGTATTCGCGTTTATTGGAAAATTTATTTCCAGGAGTAGTTTTTGGCGTAGCCACATTTTTATTTATCAAGGCACTGTCCCCATATACATTTACTTCCCCGGGAGAATGAACTACCATCACCTGGATTACATTAAAACCTTTTTTCCTTCGATCTTCCAAATATTTGTCTGCTTCTTCGCGATTCAATTTTAAAAACATCAGCCAGCCTGTATCACCGAGCCAAAAGAAGGGCTTTCCATTTTTTTGCATTAAATAATGCCCATTCGGAGAAACGATAAGTTTTGAAAATTTTTTCGTTTGTGCTTTACCGTTAATAGAAAACGCTACAACAAAAAACGCGATCAAAAGAATTTTATATGCTATTTTATCAATCATTTAAAAAATTGTTCAGTTCTTTAAGATTAAACGGATTAACACATTTTGAAATAAAATGGTCGCCATTAAAAGAATAAATATTTCAAATTCCTATTTTGTTATTTATGCAACCATAAGATTACGTCGTTATCAGCAGGACATTTTAAATCAATAATTTTTCCACCTTTAACTTCCTGCAATTTTATTTCTTTCCCTTTTTGCGGATCAATCCAGGAAGCCTTAAATTGCCCGGAAGATTTTGAAAGATCAAGTTTCATTGTCCCTTTTCCGTAAACAATATATCCATCTTTTTTTGCCAAAATATATTCGCCGGGATTTGAAGAATCAGAAACAGGCAGCATAGAGGAAGCATCTTCTAAAAATTTAGCATCATATATTTTAGGAATGTTCGCCAGTGAACCGCCGGCCATAAAAGCTGCCCACCCGAACCGGTCGTAACCATCGGCTGAATACATGACCGCTTTACCAGGATATTTTTGACGATATTCATAAACTGCCTTATATACCTGTTCAAATGAGCTTGCTTTAGGTTTTAATAATCTAGCCCATTGACGTGGAGCAAGACTTGCCCCGCCTTTCGGTGCATATAAACTACCATTTGCCTGGTAATGCCATTGACGGATGTCGATAATATCCACAAAAGGCGCACGTTCAGGGTCAGCAAGAATAGAATCCTGGACGTCTTTGGTAGTACTCAAACCAATAATTTCTTTTTTACCATTTTCTTTTTCCCACTTCTTAATTACATCCAGCCAAAAAGCAACAAAGTGTCTCGGACCGGTAAATTCGGCGGCTGTAAATTGAATTACCCCGGTATTGTCTTTAAAATTATTAAGGCATTGCCGTATGTAAGCCTCATGCAAAGGCCTGCGCGCAGGATTAGTTTCATCATAAAATTGATGAGCTAAAAAAATTCGTTTGTCGCCCGCATAAGGAGGCGGTTCAGGAAACCCTGTATTATTAATATTATTAACAGGCCTCCATGTAAAGTTTGCATAATGCGCGCCTGCCTCAATAATATTATGCTGAAAATAATTTTGGTGTATGAGAACAAGGCCTTTTTGGTCTGCAAGATTTGCAAACTGCTTTAAGCGGCTCCAATACCAGGGGTTGTATTTTGTAAGATCATATTTGCTAAGTCCATCCCAGGCAGTGTCTTTACCGCTTCTTGCAAATGGCATTTCATAAAACGGCGGCCATACATCCCCATTCATGCGCCTTACTCTTTCATGATCATCAAGGCGGCGATCGTACCACAGCGGATAATTCTGTTCAACCGCCACAATATGATTTTTTTCCATATTATCGGTTTCTTCATCCAGATCATCCGTTAAGCCTTTGCCAATCCGGCCCGGAACAAAACGGGTAATAGCAGGTTTCATTTTGGGCAAATCTTTTGGCTGTATGCTCCCGTTCCACCAGGGCACTTCAAAACGGTCACCCGTTAAAACAAGATTACCACGTACGAGCCATCCATTTTCAATATGCATGGATGCCACAGTTGCAATTAAAGGTGCCTTTTCTATTCCAACTTCATCTATGGTTTTAATGCCTGATGCATCAGTAGGAATGGGATTTCTTTTGGAAGCCTCGTCAATCCAATCAGATAATAACATTGCCGGATTCACAGCGTCCGCAGTTAATTGCGCCGCCACTTTAACGGAAGGACTGCTTGATGCTTCAGATTCTATTGGCAAAAGAAAAGAAGAAGGCACATCCCTGCCTAATCTATCCTTCAACTGGGCATAAAATAAACTACGCGGATTGACATGTTCGTTCGAACTTTCCCAGTAGCCGTCACCTCCAAATTGTGACCAGGAGCCGTATGCATAATTATTGGCTGTAGGCGGTTTATAGCAATCGATACGCGCTGCACTGCATTGCCAGAAAACCGAATTGGCTGCAGTCCATCCGGCACCCTGTCCATCCTGTCCGCGATTATCAAAACGCAATGCCTGACCGTCCACATTTACAATATCAAACAAAACACCTGATGCCCAGCTCTGAATAGTACCGCTGAAGCTATAAGGCCGCTCTGATTCACATTGAACAAATGCGTTAGGACCGGGTGCACAAAAACCAACCGCAAAATCATGAAAGCCTCTTTGCGCATAGCAAAGCTGAATTAAAGTTTGCTGGCCTGCAGTCAGAAAAGTATATCTGCGTTGTCCGCCAATTTCTGAAATTGGGGCAAGGGATTTACAATCTTCAATAGTTATCCGTTTTGCAGTTCCCAACACATCCACTGCGCTTCCGGCAAAATGTTTAAACACTACTTGCCTCACCCAGGCATCCATAACATTTTCCATAGTTATGGCCATCCACCTGTGTGCCTCATCTTTTGGGTTGGTTTCATCGTAGGTGGATTGACAGGTTAAATTTTCAACACCAACATTGGTGATCCTTCCAGGCCAGTTGTATTTTGCAATACTTCCTCCGCCATAGGTTGTATCGAGTGCGGTGGTAATGGGTACATCAATCGTGATGGTATTTCCATTTACCGCAACAACTTTTCTATCCCAGAAAACATCCCGTTCTCCAGGTTTCCAGCCTAACGCAGATACACCTCCGCCAAAGGTTTCAGTTCCTAATAAAGAAATCCAGTTTTTGGTCGATGGCCTATGAACGATGATAAGATCGCCCGGTTTAAAAGAAGCATCTTTAACATGGAATTTATTTGAATTAACCGGAACATACACATCTGTAATCGAAGTTTCAGGCCCCATAGTTCTGTTGTCCTTTCCATTTATCCTGATTAACGTTTCCCGATCCAAACCAGTTCCCAGTAGAAGAGTTCCATCATTCATACCGCTTCCTCTCAGCACAATTCCTGATGTTTCTATTTTCAATTGCCCTCCAACATTATATGTTCCCTTTTGCAACAAAACAGTACCCCTAAAACCATTTTTATCTAAAGGTAGTTTAGCGACATAGTCTATCGCCGACTGAATTCTTAATGTTGCATCGCCTTTAGTTACCTGCACAACAATTTTTACCGGAACATCAGGAATAGGTTCGCGTGAAGCCTTATATCCGCAATAAGAAAAATCAGGAATCCGGTTTCCCAAAGAATCAGGATTGTAAATTAAATGACCGTCTT